>JBJEFR010000108.1:0-20772 GCA_051874255.1 Anaeroplasmataceae bacterium | reverse complement strand
CCGATACTTCCAAAATATAAAGTTATTACATACATTGTTGTATCAGTAGCTCCCTGTAATATACTTGATACTATTCCTTCCTTACTATCAGGTCCATAGCTTTTAAATATTTCAATCATATAGCTAAGACTAGCATTGGAGGAAAACGATCTAAAGAATCCTTGTAATAATAATTTGTTAGGAATTTTACTTATTCTTAATAAATCATCCATAATTCCAGATGCATCAAAGACCTTTACGGCAATATACATACTCATTAAATATGGGAGAATGTCTATTGATGTTTTTATTCCATCCTTTGCACCATATATAAAGGCATCATAGGCATTAGTTTTATTTAAAAAAGCACATACAAATATTAAAATTACAAAAATTGGAATAATGTAATAGCTAAAAGACACGTTTAAATACCTCATTTAAAATTATTGAAAACATCGTAGTTATTGTAGTAACAATTAATAAATAAATTATAATTGAACTACTATTAGCACTTCCAAAGCTACTCCTAAGTGCAATTATCGAGGTTGGAATAAAACAAAGTCCTGACGTATTAACAACAATCAAGGTTATCATTGATTTAGATGCAACCTCCTTATTCTCATTTAAATAATCTAATTCCTTCATTGCCTTTAATCCAAACGGAGTTGCCGCACTTCCAACCCCAATTATATTAGCTATAAAATTACAAGCTATATATTCAAGTGCCTTACTATTCATATCAAGTTCCCTAAATATAGGATGAATTATTTTTTTTACATATTTTGTCATCTTAGATAATATTCCACTTCTTACACATATTTCTAATATACCACTCCAAAATATTAGCATCGATGCAATAGTAAAAAAAACAATAAGTGATTCCTTAGGCGTGTTTAAAAGTGCATCTAATACCACATCTACTCTTTTAGTACCTATTGCATATAATAAGCCTATAATAAACATAAATATGAAAATATAGTTAACCATTTTTCAATCACCCTTAATATTAAAATATATGAATAGGTCATAAAAAAAAGACGATTGAATCGTCTTAATTTTTAAAGTTTATTACGTTTAATATTTTATTTTGACTCCTAGATTTAAATTTTATAGTATAGTATCCATTCTCATGGAATACAAAATGTAAAATTCTTCTATCATTTTCGTCAAACTCATAGGTTACATCACTAGATGGTAATATTATTTCTAAATCTTCAAATATATATTTCTCATTGGCAATAGAACTATTTAATGTTAAATTAACATCTGCACGTCCAGAATTAGTTGGATATGTTATACTATTTACTTCATATACACCACCAAAGCTAATATCTTTAATTATAGGACGCTTTAAAGCCACAAGACAAATAAAGGCAACTGAAAGATACGCAACAAGAGCAAATACACAAGACATAACCTTCTCTTTTCTACTTGAAAATTCACCGGTATGAGAAACAGCATATATTCCAATAATTAATAATACCAATGGTACTACTGCCTCTATTAAGTAAAAATACCATTCCTCCTTAGGGAAGAAATATACCATACTTAAAGCCTTAGCTGGACCCACAAAATACAAGGTTGCTCCTATAGCCGCAAAAGGTATTAAAAACATTATTATTTTAAATATTATAACTAATAATGTCATAATATTAAATCTACTCTTAGTTTTTGGCTTATACTTTTCTGGTTTCTTTGGCTTAGTTACAGTAGCACTATTTTCCTTAACATATAAACCATTAGCCTTGGCATATTCACAGCATGGACATCTACCAAGCTCCTTATAGTAAATATGCTTATCATCTCTTGAACATTTCTTTTGCTTATTTTTTACCTTCGCCAACGCCGCCATATATGCTGCCGCATTTGGCCTTTTTGTACCACTAAAGGCTTTAGCTAATAACGTTGATACTTCCTTAGGAATAGCCTTTAAAGGAAAAAAGTGTGATGGTTGTAGACATACTGGATTAATTAAAGGGAACCTATCATTTAAAACTGCATAGGCAATACTTGAATCATCCTTTGGATCCTCCATTTTATTTTTATGAATATATGGATAACATCCTGTAAACAATTTATAAATATGCACTGCAA
The DNA here is from genome assembly GCA_051874255.1 of Anaeroplasmataceae bacterium. Classification (GTDB taxonomy): domain Bacteria; phylum Bacillota_I; class Bacilli_A; order Acholeplasmatales; family Anaeroplasmataceae; genus UBA3206. The sequence goes on along the minus strand of JBJEFR010000108.1, from coordinate 18,699 downwards.
GAGCATAATCATCAGTATCCTCATTGTAGGTAATGTTAACATTTTCTTTAGTTTCACTTATTCTCTTTTGTCTTTCTACTATTTCCTTAGGAAGCATTTCTGGTCTACCTATTTCAATAGTATATTTATTGAAAATAAAAGAGTCTGCATCTACTAAAGATACGGAATTTGTTTTAGAATCAACAATAATATTTAGATCATTAAAATCCCCTATTACGTATCCCATTCTATGAATATTATATACAATTTTACATAAAGAATTTGCGACAGCTACACAGCTATTATAATTATAATATGTGTGATTAGCGTTTCTCGTATATTCCTTAAAATTCATATTACCATTCATTTTTCTCATAAGGAAGCCTACGAAATCGCGTCTATTTTCTCCTCTATAAACTGCCTCAAGCGGAAACGCAACGGTATCACTAATATTATTATAGTATCTAACATATGCAGAGCCCTCATTTCTCCTTATCATATCAGTAATTTTTTCATACTTTTCATAAGGATCTGTAGCTCTATCAAAACACTTAAGAAGTAAATTATTGGCATTATATTTGATGTTTTTATAAGATACAACATCATAAATGCTTCCTTCTTTACCACCTTTAATTAAAGAGGGGTTATTTGGCTTAGATATTCTAATTTCACGATTAAGTTTATCATAATATATTTCTTCAGTATAATCATAATCCAAAATAACACACCTCCCTAATCTATCTAAATCTCTTCATCTTTACAGTTCTACCATTAAACTTAAATTTCATTGGAGATGTTAATGAAATATCAGCCATTGAATTAACCACCATTGGTTTTTGGACTATATTATCATTTTCTTCTTTTATTACTCTCTTACCAAAAATAGCTTCTCGTTTTTCTCTGTTTATTTCCTTCCAATCAGGAACTATATAATATTCCTCAGAAGCTTTGCTTGGCTTTATATTCTCATCATATATAACACTTACGGTTATATCATCAGTTATAATACTATCATTAAATAAAAAAGCTAACATTTTATATCCATGATTTTCAAGTTCTTTACTGTTAAATTCCATTGGTGCTAAATTAGATAGCGCTTCTGCTAAGCTAACAAACACATATCTATTTGGATCATTGTATTTGGTATATGTTACAGCATTATATACTCCATCTGTTAATAGCATAACTGAAGCATAATTGTATTTAGCTATTCCAAATTCCCAAAAATTATTAAATCTAAGCGGTATTACTGATATACCATCTTTTCCATTTTGTGGCTTTGTTATAAGATCATAGGTTCCATCAAGCTTTAATCCTATAATACCACCATCACCAGAATGTCCATAAATTACCTTAGAATTAAAATACGCTACCATATCTAAGGTTGTATCATAATCATATAAAGGATTACCTTCTTTTGTAGATATATCAATAATCCTATTATATGCGGTAGCAAAGGCATTTTTAATTACGCTAAGTATAACATCAGAGCTTAGCTTATAAACTTTAACCTTTTTTAAAACCTTTTGGCAGTAATCAATAGCTGTCTTTACTGCCGCCTCACTTCCTACCTCTGCTAGTCTAGCTTGACCAACTCCATCAGCTATAGCTGCAATTGTAAGTTGATCATTAATTACTACAGTTTGAGAATAATCTTGGCCAACGATGTTATTTTTTATATGCGATTTTCCACGCATTGAACCAAAATAGTTTCTAATCATCCTCGAAGCTACTGCTCTCTATAACTTGGATTTCTTCTGGCTTCTTTCTATTAACAAATGAAATACCTTCAATAGCCATCTTCTCTGGAGTTGGGTTTTCATCTACACCACTATATGAAATAATACGTAGTGATTGGAATAGCCAATCAAAGAAGCCATTAAAGTTTTCATTCTCTAAATTTAAAATAATAGGCTTTGTTGATAATGCTGATAGGTAAGTTGCTGGATTTGTTGCATAATTAGTATCATCAATATCCTCAAGCTTTTCACCTATATGCATAGTTAAAATAGATAATTTACCTTTTTCCTTTTCATGCTTGATTTTTTCCATTGCAGACTCTAAGGTCTTCATTGTCTTATCATATCCATGCTCTTTAGGACCGTTTCCATCCTCATCAGTTGGAAGACCATCTGTCATTACTACAATCCATGGCTTATATGCTGGAACAGAATTCTCATGATAAAGTTTTCTTCTTTCTCTTATCATATCAATTACAGTTTCCATAGCCTTACCAAGTGATGTTACACCATCTGCCTTTAGATTAATAGTATTAGGCAAATCATCAGCTGGCTTAAATGACTCTACAATTCGAGCCTCATTATCAAATTGAACAATAGCTAAATCTACTACTCTTGATGCTTGGGCATCATTTTTTAGGTTAGTAATAAATCTAGTTATTCCATCGTTAAGTACATCAATTCTTCTTTTAGCAGTACCACTTATTAAACTATTCATTGATTTTGAGGTATCAACTAATAATACACATATTAAATGTGCCTCCTCTAAATCAACTGGCATTGCTCCTCTCAAATCCGTTAAATCAAATTCTTTCATTTCATTTCCTTCTTTCTTTTTTCTTCTTCATATTTATTTTATTATACCATTATTCGACAAATATTTTAAAGTATTTTCAAATATTAATTAATTTTTCTTTTTAATTTACACTTAGTAGATGTATAATAATCGTCTGATTGATACATAAAATCCTCACATAAATTAAAAGGATCATATGGTATAAGCTTAGCCTCGTCTACAATATAAACAACATCTGATAAATTATGTGGCTTAAAATCCTTAAGACAATATATATTGTTTTCATCATCAATATAGTTACCATATCTACAATTAAAACAACACATCAGCTTATTATCTAATAAATTTCCTAAGCTATTTAGCTCATCAGAAATAGTCTTACCTGTTGCCTCATATATTTTTCCATTATAGCTTAACCTGCTAGTTTTAATATTATGAACATAATTACAAGGCTCATTATCAACCTGAACTATCTTAAAGACATTCTTATATTTATCTAACACTTTTCCTCTTAAATAAATTTGTCCATTTTCATAATAGATAATAGAGTCATATAAAGCACTCATAACCATATATCTATCACCAGCTATATTTTTAAATGAATCAAAATCAATATCTATAACCTGGTATACATCCTCTTTCTCATCATGATAATCAATTAAGAAGGCATATCCTAGTGATAAAAAATATTTTTTTAGTTCCTTAACGTTAGCCTCGTTCATTATTACATTACCCATTAATGACTTATTTAATACTAAATAATCACTATTTCCTTTATAATGAAATTTTTTTATGGCATTATTCATAACCTCATAACGAGTCTTATCAAATACTAAATTAAATGTATCTACAAATGATCCTGATACCTTAGCCTCAAAGGAATAATTTAAGGCGAAGGTCATAACCATTATTTTTTCAGCTTCAAGGCTTTGTCTATTATCCCAAATATAATCCTCAATTTCATCTATTAGAGGCCTTTCACTAAAATCATAATAATAATTAGAGGCTATTATATCTCCTCTTCCATCTAAATAATAAACATAGGTTAGATTATCAAGTACAAATCTAATATCCTTATACATGTTTTTATAGGTTGTTTCTAACTTTACATCATTAAATTTAATATAAATATTATTCTCTATAGCTGTGACTAAAATAGTATCTAATACATTAGGTGAATGTATAATTAAATCAACATTATAATCACATTTTAGTTTATAGGTATCAGAAATATATTGACCAAGTCTACTAAGCATAATTATCCCACCATTTAATCGAATCTTTTTTCCTGAATAAGCTTATAATTAAATTCCTGTTGGATTCCTAATAATGATTCAAGCTCATCCTTTGTTTCTAAAACATCATATGTTTGACATCTAAGGGTAATAATATCTCCACTATATATTATTTTATCACCACTATTATCCATTTTAAAGTGATGTTTAGCCTTTCTTTGAATAGAAATTACAACACAATTAACTGGAAGTAATAAATCTCTTAGCTGCATTGATGAGGCAAATGAGTTCTCATTAACCACAAAATCACATTCTATGATTTTAAAGTTTTTATTTTTATAATCATTTTTAAGCTTTCTTTCTAATACCTCATCATACATTGGCTTAATATTTAAAATTTTAGAGGTGATATAGCAAATAAATATAACTATAACAGCTGGTATTAAATTATTTATCATACCAAGTCCCTCAATACTAAATACCATCCCTGATAATGGACATCCAATAGTTGCGGTCATAAATGATGACATTCCCATTGCAATAAAGAATAAAGAATAATTATCTAATTTAAATATTTTAGCAAAAATAGCTCCTGTTAAAGCACCTATAAGTAGAGTAGGAATAAATAATCCTCCTGTTGCTCCACTTTGTGAAACAAAGGCAATAAGAATAAGCTTAATAAAAAGGAATAAAATTAATAATAAAATTCCATATTTATTATCAATAACACTTAAAATTAAACTATGTCCTCCACCAATGGTATCAATTAATATTAGTGAGCTTATAGCAGATAATGTAAATGATATTACTACTTTTATATATAAATGACATTTTTTCATATATTTATCATGTACTATTTGGCTTAAATGAATAAGCTTACTAAATACAAAGGCTATTAATCCTACAATAATCGCAAATAAAATAATATAGCCATAATCCTTATATTTTATTACAACACTAGTATCTATATTAAATAGACTAAATCTAACATTAAATAAATCTGCTAGCATATATGCTACAAAGCATCCTGACGTCACTGCAGATACACTTACAAGCAATATCATAGTTGAAAATCTTTTATGTATTTCCTCAAGAGCAAATATTACTCCTGTAATTGGAGCCCCTGTTGCACACGCAAAGGCACTTGCCGCTCCACCAGTCATAATATATCTATCATATGCCTTATTCTTCTTAGCTAATGACATACTAGATTTACCAAGACATGTACCTATTTCAACACTTGGTCCCTCTACACCTAGTGGCAAGCCAAAGAAAAAGGAAAGATAACTAGATACAATTAAGGCAGGAAGTGACTTAATCCATGAAAAACTAATAGAGCCTTTTATTATTCCCTCACTTGTAGGTATTCCTCCTCCCTTAGCTGCAGGGGCCTTAGTAACAAGAAATGTCACAATAAGTGATGCTAATAATATAGCTGGAATTAGTATTAATAATAATATTAAATTATTTCTTATATGACTATAGCATATTTTAGAATACTTAGTTATGTATTCAGCAATAAATCTATAAAAAAAGATAACAGTCCCGCATAAAATTCCAACTAAAAAGCTTATTAAAGTTGGTAATAATATATTTTTTATTCTTTTCAAACTAACATCTCCATTAAAAAGAAAAATCCCATGCTAGGGAATTTTCTATAATTATTTACAATACTTATCCTTAAATTCAAATAGATAAAGTGGCTTTGAATAATAGTAACCTTGGAAGCTTGAAGGATTATAGGTTTTTAAAATATCTAAAACATTTTTTGTTTCTACTCCTTCAAAGCATACATCAAGATTAAGCTTATTTGCACAATTAATTACTGCCTCTACAACACATTGATTAATAGGATTCTTATCTAAATCGGTTATAAAGCTTCTATCGATTTTTATAGTATCAGCTGGAAGCTTAATAAGTAAATCTAGAGAAGAGAATCCGGTTCCAAAGTCATCTATAGCTATTTTTATTCCATAAGAACGAAGCTTATCAACAACGTTCTTTAGGAAGGCTTCATCTAGATGTCTACATCTTTCAGTAAGCTCTAAGCATAAATTTTTTGCTGGATATTTTGTAAGCTTTAAAATATCAAGAATAGTTTCAACAAAAAATTGCTTCTGAATTTGAGTATAAGAAATATTAACATTCAAAACAAAATCAGGATAAATATCTAGCATAGGTAGCATATCCTCTAAGGCGTGCTTCAAAATCCATTTTCCTAAATCAAAGAAACATTGATCTGTTTCTAGCCAAGGAATAAAGGTTGCGGGTGAAATAAAGCCCATTGATGGACTATTCCATCTAACAAGCGCCTCAGCTCCAGCAAGCTGTTCTGTTTTAGAATCAATTACTGGTTGATAAGCTACATCAAATCCACTATAGTTATTTAATATACTTTCCCTAATTTCAACCATTAATCTTATATTCTTTTCATTTACACCAAATAGTTCATCATTAAATTTTATTAAATCACCATTGTTTTCATATTTAGATCTAATCAAAGCTAGTGAAGCACCTGAAATAACATCTCTCTTATCATAGATATCACAATCCTCTACTACTGCTCCACCAACATTTACAGCAATCTTAAAGCCCATTGCATAAATACCATTTAGTAATTTTTCTTTTATTTCTGTATAAAGCTTTTCAACAGCTTCATAAGGTTTATTTTTTAATAATATTCCAAACCTTACACCATCCATCTTAAAAAGAATAGTATCATGATCTTTAAAGCCTAAAAGATATTTTGCAATTTCCTTTAAAACTTCATCGCCTGTATGATATCCATATAGAGTATTAATATCTCCAAATCTAATTAATCCAACTAATAACAATGTCATATTACTTGAAACATTATCATCAATAATTTCATTAAATTTATAAATATTATATAAATTGGTTACTGGATCAATATAATCAGCTATACCATGATTTTCTAAGGTACCAACAAAGATATCACCATCTCCACTGGCTTTTTTTACCATTTTTCCATGGCAGGTACAGAAAACATATTCTCCATATTTATTCATTACTCTATAATCAAGCTTATGAACACCCTTTTTCCCTGAAAATACCTCCTCAATATCCAAAAGATATCTTTCTCTATCACTAGGATGAATCTTTAAAGCCCACTTTTGTCCAAAATCATGAATAATTTCTCCCTCAAGATTAAAGTAATCAACTGCATTCTTACTCCATCTTGAATTATTTGTTGCTAAATTACATATAAATAAATATCTCTTATTAGAATTATTTACAAGCGCATCAAATATTTTATCATGTAAGACCTTATCTGATTCCCTAACAAATTCATCACCCATAAGGTATTTAACTGACTCACCTCTAGTTGAAATAAGCTGCTTAAAGCACACAATAGTAGCTAAATCATCCTCTTGCCACAATCTTTCAATACTTGATTCAACAAATATTAAATATCCTATATTTGACTTACCTACTGGAACTGAGGTTATTAAAATCGATAAAATATCATTATCTATCATAAACTGCCACAAGGCCTCTGATTTACTACGAACATATTCAATATTATTACAATAAAATAAGCCATCCTCTAAAATATTATCAAAATTCACATTCTTAATAGCGCTTATATTCGTTTTATTATTAGAGTATTCATATCCATTAAAGGATATAAATAATGCATCAGTTATTTTTAATTCATCACATAAATATTTAATGCTATTATGAATTTTATTATCAATAGTATTTATTCCTAAAAAAATATTACTTACCGTAGTAAGAACCTCATGAAGTGGCTTTCTTACTATTTTATTAATATCAATATTTTTATGCTTAGAATCAAGGTAAATAATAAAGCAATTTCTTCCCTTACTCTTACCTCTATATAAAGCCTTATCAGCTTTTAAAAATAATTCCTTGTAATCAAGTGCATCAGTTGGATATGAAGCAGATCCTATTGTTCCTGTAACATATATTGATTTATCATCAATATCAATTCTTCTACTAAGAACTGAGTTATTACCATACATATTAAAAAGAAAATCATATACTCCATTATATGAATTATCCTTTAAATATACAATAATAAATTCATCTCCCCCATATCTACCTATAACTGCATCATTTTTACAATATAATTTTAATAATTTCCCTAATTCTAATAGAATTCTATCTCCTATTAAATGTCCGAAATCATCATTTATATCTTTAAAATTATCTAAATCCAAGAAAATCATACTAAAAGGTGTTTTCTCTTGAATTAAGCTTTCTATAAAGCCTAAGATATATTTTCGAGATACTAGTTTAGTTAAAGAATCGATAACAAATTCTTCTTTTGTTGTCTCAAATAATTTTTTAAAATATGAAAAATTACATAATCCTTGTTTAGTATTCATATCGACTTCTCCTTATACGATATATTATAACATAATTCTACAATAAACAACAAACAAAATTACTTAGCACTATCCTTTAAAACACAATAAAAAAAAGAATTAATCAATATTGATTAATCCATTTTTTAATAAGGTTACAATAGCCTGAGTACGCGAACCAACTCCAAGCTTTCCAATTACATTAGATATATGATTTCTCACGGTTTTTTCACTAATATTTAAGTTATCTGCAATTTCTGATGTAGTCATATTTTTTATAAGCATATTAAATATTACTACTTCTCTTTTAGTTAAAAAATTCTTACTCATATTTCCTCCATTTTATAATATGAAGGAATATCCTAATTGTTAATTATTAAGATGCTTTAATATATCTAGAGCCAAATTTTCACTAAATCCTAATGCTTCTATTTCATCAATAGTTGCATTTTTAATATTATCAATTGAGATAAAATGCTTAAGTAGCTTTTCTTTACGCTTTGGTCCGAGATTTTTAATTCCATCAAGTCTTGATGAAAACATTCCCTTTGCCTTTGTAGAACGGAAAAAGCTAATTGCATAATCATGAACTGTTTGAGAAATATTTGCTAAAAGAAGGTAAATATCACTATTTTTACTTACTTCAATATTTTTATTATCATAAACTATAACATTAGCCTTATGGTTATTATCCTTTTTAATACCCATAACCTTTAAATCTAAATTAAGGCTATTTAATACCTCAATACACGCATTAACCTGGATCTCTCCTCCATCCATTACAATTAAATCAGGCATTTTAGCCTTTTCTTCCTTTAATCTAGAATATCTTCTATATATAACCTCTTTCATAGTTTCATAATCATTAGCACCCTTAACGTATTTTATATGATATTTTCTGTAATCCTTAGGTGATGGCTTACCATTTTTATAAACAACCATTCCACTAACTGGATATTCACCATATAAATTAGAGTTATCAAAGGCTTCTATATGGTAAGGAGTAGGAATATCTAATAGCCTACCAAGTGATTCAATAGTATTAATACTTCTTAATACCTTATTTTGATATATAGTTTTTTGATTATCTAAAGCTTCTTTAGCATTCTTTATAGCCATTTCTAATATTTCCTTCTTTTGTCCCTTTTGAGGAACAACAATATCAATATTTAAAGCAAGCTTTAGTTCATCACTATAATATTCATTTTCAATTAATATTTCCTTAGGCTTCTTTTCCTCAATCTTATAAAACTGAAGAATGAAGGTAGATACCATATCATTTATATCTCCAACAATAGGAAAATTAGTTATATAATTTCCAACTATATTACCATTTCTCATATATAGGACACATATTGATAAATCATTATCATCAGTATATATACCAAAAATATCTCTTGAGGTTAAATCTCCAATTGATATTTTTTGTGATTCCGTAGTTTTCTTTATATCCTCAATTAAATCTCTATATTCCATTGCATTTTCAAATTCTAGCTTAGCTGAGGCCTCAGTCATTAAGCCTTTTAGCTTGTTAATGATATCTGATGTATCGCCATTAAGAAACTTTACTATTTCTTTTTTATAATCAGTATAATCTATCTCATAATGATTAATACAAGGTGCTAGACACTGATGCATATGATAATATAGACATTCCTTTGATGGAATATTCCTACATTTTCTTAAAGGATATATTCTATTCAAAAGCTCAACTGTTTTTCTAGCACTTACTACATTAGGGTAAGGACCAAATATTTTTCCATTAAGCTTTCTTTTATTTAGAGTTCTTATAACTAAAAGACGAGGATCACGTTCATTTGTAAGAAGAATATAAGGATAGGTTTTATCATCAGTAAGCATAATATTATACTTAGGATCATATTGCTTAATAAGATTAATCTCTAAAACTAAACACTCTAAATTAGAGGCTGTAATAATATAGTCAAAATCACATATTTCACTAACAAGTAGTGTTGTTTTAGCGTTATGAGCTCCTACAAAATAGCTTCTTACTCTATTTTTAAGTATTTTTGCCTTACCAACATAAATAACTACACCATTTTTATCCTTCATTAAATAGCATCCTGGCTCATTAGGTAAAAGCTTAAGTTTTTCCTTAATTATATCATTCATAGTTCACCTTTAAAAAAAAACGATTATTTCTAATCGTTTTATAATAATTAATCCTCTTGATTGTTTTCACTAAATATAGTTTCTGCAGGCTTAAATGTTACAGAAACCTTTCCTGCTAAAACCTCTTCTAAAGCTTGACCAACTGGCTTATCGCAAATAACTTCTACACCATCTGCAGTATATCCATTTTCTTCCTCGATAACCTTTGCACGTCTTGCAGCTATATATGCAAGCTTATATTTAGAATCAACCTTTTCTAATAACATATCCACTGAAGGATAACGCATTCCATCAGTATTTTTTTTACGTTTTGCCATAATATTCTACCTTCCTTAACTATTTTTTATTATTTATCATTTTTAAATATTCATGAATAGATCTTTCAGTTTTAGCATGCTCTGCACGAATTATTGCCATAATCTTATCTGCAGCATTTGATACTTCATCATTTACTACAATGTAATCATACTTATAGGCCAATTCAAATTCCTTGTTAGCCTTAGTAATTCTTTCATTAATTTTTTCCTCAGACTCTGTACCACGTCTATGTAATCTTTCGTATAATGCTTCTTTGCTTGGTGGGGCAAGAAAAATAAATACTGCATCAGGGCATTTCTCTCGAACCTGAAGAGCTCCCTGAACCTCTATTTCTAGCACAACCTCTTTACCCATAGCTATTTTTTCTTCTACCTTATCTAAGGGAGTACCATAATAGTTTCCAACAAATTCAGCATATTCAAGAAATTTTCCATCCTTTATTCTTTGTTCAAATTCTTCCTTTGAAACAAAATAATAATCTCTTCCATCAACTTCACCAGGACGAGTTGCTCTTGTTGTCATACTTACAGAATAATCTAAATTATGACCTTCCATTTGAAATAGGGCTTTTCTAACAGTTCCCTTTCCAACTCCAGATGGACCAGATAATACAATTAACAAACCTTTAGAATTTAATTTCATGCATATCTACCTCATATATTACTACTAATTAATTTTATCACAAATAAAATCAATATTAAAGTGTTTTAATAAAAATATTTAACTTAATGTAATATCTAAAATCATCATTAAAAGAAATCCTAAAGAGAAAAAAAATATACCAATCTTTGAATTATCTTCTTTTTTTAAGCTTGGTATAAGCTCAAGTACAACAACATATAGCATAGCAGACGCTGCAAAGCTTAAAATATATGGCAACAAATAGGTTACTAATCTTGAAACAAAAAGAGTTATAACGGCAGCTATAGGCTCAACAATACCACTATAAACTCCCATTAACCAAGATCTTAATTTATTATCACCTTCACTATATAATGGCATTGATATTATGGCACCTTCAGGAATGTTTTGAATTCCGATGCCTATAGCTAATATAAAGGCACTAATAATACTAAAATTAATATCTTTGTTTATAAATCCCGCGAAGGCTGCCCCTACAGCCATTCCCTCAGGGATATTATGTAAGGTTACCGCAAAAACAAGCATTTTTGTTTCCTTATTATTTTTATCTAAACTCAGTATTAATTTATCTACAAAAAAAAGAAAAAGTATTCCTAAAATAAAGCCTATTGTTGCAGGTAGGAATGCCCATTTATTTAAATATGAACTATCATTTATAGCAGGGATTAGTAAACTCCAAATAGAAGCTGCGACCATTATACCCGATGCAAAGCCATTTAAAAGCATTTTTGATTTTTCGATTAAGTTCTTTTTAAAAAAAAGTACAAAGGATGCGCCTAATACTGTACCTATAAAAGGAATTAAAATACCTAATGTAATCTTAATCATATTTTTCACTCCCTACTTACTAATATATGATTAAGATTATTTTAGAGATAATTAATACTATGAAAATCCACTAGATATTTCTAGCCTTCTAGTTAAAATAGTTTTACCTCCTTTATAGATATTTAAAAATGCCCCATTTGCATCTATTTCTATAACAATATTCATCTCCTCTATTTCATTATTATATGTAAAAACTCTAATATCTTCACTTAGATAAATAATATAATTTTCATAATAAAAATAACCCTTCTCAATAATATAAATATCATTATATTTAATTGTATTTTCTAAGTATCTCTTATGACTATTCCAATCATTAGAATCATTTATAGTTGTTATTACTACATTCATATTATTGATTGATGCATAGCTTACAAGTATTCTTCCTGATTTTTTAGTATATCCGGTTTTACCAGCAATAAATCTTTCATCATTACAAACAAGCTTATGCTTATTTATTATACTATAGCTTCTAACGCTTGTTTTAAAATCATAGCTTATAGTGCTTGCGATTTCTCTAAATATATCATTTTTCATAGCATGAATCATAAGTAGTGACATATCATAGGCTGTAGAATAATTAACCGTATCATTATCAAGCCCTGATGGATTAGAAAATGTTGAATTACTCATACCTATCTCCTTACATTTATCATTCATTTTTTTTATGAAAAAATCATAGTCATTATATACCTCTCTTGCAATTATATTTGCACAATCATTTCCACTTCTTAGCATTAGGCAATATAAGACATCAACAAGATATATTTCTTCATCTACATCAAAATATAATTTACTTCCATCCATTAGGGTATCTTCCTTTGTTACCTTGATTTCTTTATAAATATTATTACTTTCTATTGCTACTAACGCCGTTAAGATTTTAGTTGTTGAGGCTATTAAGGATATATTATGTTCATTTTTACCCTCTAGTACTCTTAAAGTACTTTCCTCAAGTACACAATAGGATGAGCCTGTGGCACAATAGCTTTTATTTAATATAAATAATGGAAATATAATCATTATTATGCTTAATATTTTTTTCATTATATCACCATTAATATATATTCAAAAAAAGACTAAAAATGCAAATATTAATAATTGCATCTTTAGTCTTTTTGTCATCACAAGTTTTTAAAATAATCAATCACTACATCAATCGGTATACAGTAAGCAATACCATAAATTACATTTCCACCACTATCTTTTAATCTAAATGTTGTTATTCCAATTAAATTCCCATACTCATCTAGTAGAGCTCCACCACTGTTACCTTCATTAATGATCAAATCACATTGTATAACGTTCTTAATAATACCTTCATACTCAATATTTACTTGAGGTAAGCTGATTAAACCTTCTGATATACCAACACCATGATTCATACCATTTCCTATCGCGTACACTTTATCGCCAGAGGATAAATTATTATTAATTTTTATTTGATTTTTTTTAAATTCAATATTACTAATATCATCCAACTTTAAAATTGAAATATCTTTTTCTAAATCGTATCTTATAAGTGATACCGTTCTATAATCAGTTTCAAAAGAAAATCTAATCTCATAAGATTCAAACATCTTATATTCTCCACCATGTTTATAAGTAACAACATGTGCGTTTGTTGCAAGATACCCTTCATCACTTATAAAAACAGCTGTTCCATATGAGATTAAAGATTCGCCTGTTTGCGATTTTAATTCAACCACCGAACTTTGAGATTTTTTGAAAATTTCTATGGATGAAGGAGCTTTATTTAAAAATATAAATAGAAAAATAACAAGAACAATTATCCATAAACTTATATTAATAAAAATCAGAATTCTTTTTTTCATAAACTAGTCCTCTGGTAATTCATGGGGATAGGCTACGTGGATACCATCTTCAGATATCAATGCACCAACATATCTTTCATCCGGATATTCATCTTCCGACAATTTTAAAACATATAATCGAGTAATTCCAACATTGTCCTTTGATCTACTATCTTTTTCATAAAGAAAAATTCTAAATCTAAATGTATCAACATTAGTAATAACTGTATATTCTAATCCATGGTGTTTTTCTTCATAATCCCAATTTGAATATTCACCTGTTGTAACTCTACCAATTATGCTCTCACATTTACCATTATAATAATCTATTAAAGCTTGTAAATCTTCATCAAATGTAGAAATACTATATAATTTTGGTGCAAACATTTTTTTTAATTCTTCAGTTTTTTCTTCTGCTAAATAGGTAGTAAGATTTTCCATTAACATATCACAGTATTCATGATCATCCATGTAATTTTCATCAGATAAATCAAAACAACTAGTTAGACTTATACTTAATACCATAAATAATATTACTAATATTTTTCTCATTTTTTAACCTCTTTGACTAAAATGATAATGTGGCTATATAACACTTCATTCCGTTATAATATTTATACGAATCCTTACTAGCGCTCCAATATTTCCAATCTTCATTCTTATCCTCATTATAATCACTATAAGATTTATAAAAATCATTAAACAATGCATCATTTTCACTTTGGGTACTAAATGAATTAAATGTAACAGTAAAAGTTGCTTTTAAGTTGGCAATGTCCCCTAATACTGGAAATTGGTAATTAGAATTAAAACCTGTAAACCACCAATGTTTATTACCATCATTATTCCAATTTATTATCTCTTTACCATTATATTTTAAATTCAAATTACAGGAAAAAGCTTTACTAGTATCTATTGCCCATCTTAGTCCAAAATTTGAAGTGTGTATTTTTTTATAGATTCCTAATTCACAACCAGCGCCTAAATTATAATAGTCGCCTTTCCATGCCCAGAATATATAATCTGTTCCATTATTAGCACTTGGATCAATATCTATTTCATACTTATGTCTTTCCATTCTTTTTCTACCAAAAATTTCAGTTCCATTATCAAAAACTTCATCATATAAATCATCATAACCTACATTTTGTTGCCAACAATTAAAATTAGCGTGATATATTCCTGTAGGTATAGATATTTCGGTACCATTACTATACTTTGTCACTTTATACTCTTGTTTCATATTTAGAATTTGTGCTCCTATCCAAGCAGCTAAAGAACCATAACCTCTTAAATAAAGAGTTGTAGTGGCAAATCTTATTAATGGAGCACATATTGTAGCTATAGCATTTACAACTTCTCTGATAGGTTTAATTTATATAGCATGATTTATTACTTTTCTAACGAAACTCCAAAAACCAGTATTATTAATCACATCAGAATTTTGTAAATCCGATAACCATATTTCTTCATCTCCATCCATGAACATTACATCTGCTTCACCTAGTTTATTAAATGTAACTAGGCCTGGTAAGACTTCAATAATATCATTTTCTCCGTTATTATCATCAATAATAACAGATAAATACATAGTACTTTCTTCTTCGACAAATGTTGCTTCATATCTTACAGTAACCTCTTCAGAATTATCGTCCAAATCAACAAAATCTAATTCTTCAAATATAGATTTATCAAATTTTTTCTCAGCTTTAACCTTTAAAGTTTCTTCTCCTCTTTCAATTTCGTGATCATCAAAACCCTCAAAAAGGTTTTCTTCATCAATCGATTTTTCATTATAGGACATAGTTCTAACTTCTTGATTAACATTACTATCAAAAAGTAAAATCTAGATAATCAGAATTAGAAAAAATAATAGCAAGCATTAATAGTGTAACACATAAATATAACTTTTTAAACTTCATTTTAGTCTCCCTTTCTAGTTTATTATCTTTTTTCCATTTTCTTCGGAACCACAGGCTGATTAAACCAAATTTCAAACTTACCAACCGATTAATTTCCAACAGTTTCAGCAAGTTTAATTAATTTTTTCTCATCAAGATTAATTTTATTATTCATATTCAATTCCCTCCTTTTGAAAGATTATATAAATGGGCACCCAAATTAACAATAAAATTGTCATAAGATGTAGTTTTTTTGTCATAAGATGCAGTTTTATAAATAAAATTATCTATTAACATACTAATAGTAGAAAATGTTAAAGGTAAGGTTACTTATATGAAATATTTAACGTAGATATAGGAATCATTTAACACTTATTGAAATTATATTTAATATATAATGATTTATCAGTAATGTGAAATTCATAGATAAAATCATTATCATTAATAAGCTTAAACATCCAAATCTTCTTTAATTTTTCTTTTTTTAATAAAAAAAGAGTAATTTTTCTTGCTAAAAATTTTATAATCAAAAACTCCAGTTTAAATTTACTCTTTTTATTTTAATATTCAATTTTAATTGCACAAATTGCAAATTTCATATCATAAAAAGTTTATATTTAGTATTTTTTTATAATATAGATATGGTAAAATATGCATCATCTTTTATAACTTGAAAGTCTACTTCATATTTTACACAATGGCTTTTACATTTTTTAGACCATATCCATGATTTAATTTATTATTTTTAGTTGTTGAGGCTATTAAGGATATATTATGTTCATTTTTACCCTCTAGTACTCTTAAAGTACTTTCCTCAAGTACACAATAGGATGAGCCTGTGGCACAATAGCTTTTATTTAATATAAATAATGGAAATATAATCATTATTATGCTTAATATTTTTTTCATTATATCACCATTAATATATATTCAAAAATAGAAAAAAGATTGCGAATTTTCGCAATCTTTATTCTTCTATATAATCACTTATAATAACCTTAACCTTACTGATACGATTTTCATCTACCTCAGCAATTTCAAATATGATTTCTTTTGTATAATCATCGTAGGTTTCTGTTTCCTCATTAAGCTTAGTAAATGAGGAAATCAACTTAACCTGATTACCAACCTGTGGTAATTCCTCACTTTCTTCAAATAGAAATGTAGATAACTTTTGAGTACTATTTTCTGGCGCCTCACCAATTTCTAGTTCCTTATATAAATAATCTACATAGATTTCACCATCTACTAAATATGTATTTTCACCGATTTCTTCTATAATATTTACATCTTCTTCTACTTCATCATGCTCATCATAAATTTCACCAACAATTTCCTCTAAGGCATCCTCCATTGTTACTATACCCTGAGTGTCTCCATACTCTCCCATAACAATAGCTAAATGTGTCTTACATTTTTGAAGCTCATGAATTAAATCATCTACCTTCATAGCCTTATTAACAAATTTTGCTGGTTTCATTATTTTTCTAATACTTACATTCTTTTGGGTAATTAATGCTTTTAAGAAATCTCTTTCATAAAGAACTCCTATTATATGATCCTTATCTCCATCACATACGGGAATTCTTGAAAACATTGCATCAAAGAAAACCTTTTTTATATCCTCTATTGAATCATTAACATCTACAGCCACTACATCCACACGATGAATCATTATATCCTCTACTGATCTATCATTTAAATCAAATATATTTTTAATATATTCAACCTCATCAGATTCTATTGAACCTTCCTCTTCCATAGTATCAATAATAGATTCTAATTCATCCTCTGAAATATCTGATTTTATTTCTTTACCTGTAACTAGCTTTTGAATTCCTCTAAATATAATTACAATTGGATATAAAATTATTGTAAGAACATAAATAATAGGCGCAAGCTTAAAACACAAAACATCACAATATTTTTTTCCTATTGTTTTTGGTAAAATTTCACCAAAAATTAGTAATAATACCGTCATTACTGCAGTCGCAACTAATGAAACATAGTTTTCATTTTTAATAAAGGCTGCAAATAGCGTAACAGCAAGTACAGACATTGCTGTATTAACTATATTATTTCCAACTAGTAATGTTGTCAGTGTTTTATCAAAGCTTTCAGTTAGATAAAGGGCTTTTTTAGAACCGCTTTTTCTATCCTCTACCGCTGTTTTAAGCTTTACATCACTAACTGAGCTAAACACTGTTTCACTCATAGAAAAAAATGCTGATAAAATAATACATACTATTATAATAACCAAAATAATAGTGTGCTTATTTGTAAAATTTGTCAAAACCGACGATTGTATGTCCAATTTCTTTAATACCATTTTTGTTAAAAATAATCAACGTGAATAGGTTTCACTCTTATTTTTAATAATTATGGATTCTCCTTTTCATTCAATATTCCTTAATTTTTAGCATTAATAATTTCATTTAATCATTATGCTACTATTTATTATATCACTTTATAAATTATTTTTCAAATAATTAATCGCATCTATATAGCTACCCTCAAGTCGCCCTGAGAATGTTATATTACATACATCTCTTACAAAATTAACCTTTCTGAATCCCTCTCTATCATCTACATGTGATAAATGTACCTCTACCTTTAAGCCTAAAAACATCTCCAAAGCATCATGAATAGCTACTGATGTATGAGTATAGGCTGCAGGATTAATTATAATCGCATCCTTTGTATTTAACGCCTCTTGAATTTTAGTAACAATATCCCCTTCATAATTACTTTGATAAAATTCCAAATTAAAGTAATTATTATTTTCATTTTTTATAAGCTCATTAATTTCATCTAGGGTAAGAGTTCCATAATGCTCTTTAGGCCTTTTACCAAGCATATTTAAATTAGGACCATTAATTATAAGTACGTTCTTCATAATTTTAACTCCTTTATTATTCTACTAACACATAAATCTATTTCATCATTTATAACTTCAATATCC
>JBJEFR010000107.1:0-20911 GCA_051874255.1 Anaeroplasmataceae bacterium | reverse complement strand
TTCTATTAAGGATTTTCTTATAAATGGCTCAGTTTCATTTTACTATATACATTTTTCTCACAACCTGTGAGAGAAATATCATGGGGAACTTTATCTAATATAATTATACCTAAATCAAGCTCTCATGAAGAAATGTTATGGTACATAAATCAAACTCATAAAAATAGATGGTCAAGAAGCCAAGTAGAATTACAGTTTAAAGCTAAAGCTTATGAAAGATATTTAATTAATCCAGATATTTCTATACAAGATAAAGAAGTATCTATTAATACTGAATTAAATGAAATTGTAAAAGATACCTATGTTTTGGATTTCATAGGAGTAAATGATATCACTTCTGAGAAAAAATTACAAAATAGTATCTTATCTAATATACAGAAATTTATCTTAGAACTAGGTCAAGGGTTTTCCTTTGTTAGAGAAAAATATAGATTACCTATTGATGATATAGAATATGAAATAGATTTGTTATTCTATCATATTCCTAGTCATTCATATGTTGTTATTGAATTAAAAACAACAAAATTTAAGCCTGAATACATTGGTCAATTATTATTCTATACAAATTATATTGATGATTATATTAAAAGTAATTTAGACTCACCTACTATTGGTATTGTACTATGTAGTGAAGCTAATAGCGTTGTATGTAAAACAACGCTTAAAAATACTAAGAACCTAGCTATTTCTAAATTTAAGATAATTGAAGAATTAACAGAGTATCTAGAAAGAAAGTTAAATGAGAAATAATTTTTTTGAGTTTTTTTCTGCGAAAAATATTACTTTGAATCGGGACCTATAGTGAATAACTCAAAACACTTTATGTATAATTACTGTTTTTTACCTTTCATACTTTGCGTATTATACGTAAAAATTGAAAAAAACATATTGCGCATTATTGTGCATGAGTTTATAATTAAAGTGTGGATGGTGATTTTCAATGAAATTAAAAAGGAAAATATATGAAAAACTGTTGGAATGGAAAGAAAAATATAGTTATAATTATGCTTTATTAATAGAAGGTGCAAGACGTATTGGCAAATCAACAATTGTAGAAAGATTTGCAGAGGAAAATTATAAATCATATGTAATAATAGATTTTGCAATTGCTAGTAAACATATTAAAGATAATTTTAAAGATAATTTAAATAAACTAGATCTATTTTTTCAAAATATTTCTTTAGAATACAATAAAAAATTATATCCTGGCGAATCATTAATTGTTTTTGATGAGGTTCAAAAATTTCCTAAAGCTAGAGAGGCTATAAAATATCTTGTTAAAGACGGAAGATTTAGTTACATAGAGACAGGTTCGCTTATTTCTATTAAAGATAATGTTAACGATATCGTTATTCCGTCCGAGGAAATGAAAATCAAAATGTATCCACTTGATTTTGAAGAGTTTATGTGGGCTGCTGATGAAAATATACTTTTAGAATATATTAAAGATTGTGCTAAAAATAGAACTAGACTTTTGGATAAATTTCATTCAGATGCAATGAGATTGTTTAATGAATATATTTTAGTTGGAGGTATGCCACAAAGTGTTATAGCATATTTTGAAAATAAAAGAGATTTTGATTGTGCTGATAAGGCAAAAAGAGAAATACTTAATTTGTATAAGGATGATATTAATAAATCATCAAAAAAATATAATTCAAAAGTTTCAGCACTTTTTGATAATTTGCCTGGATATTTATCTAAGCATGACAAGAAGATTGTTTTGAGTGAAATAAGTACAGGTGCTACATTTAGTAAATATGATGAACCATTGTTTTGGTTAGATGATTCTATGATTTGTAATGTTTGTTATAAATGCAATGATCCTAATGTTGGTTTCTCACTTAATAAAGATGATTCTTCAGTTAAATGTTATATGGGAGATACTGGTTTATTAGTTAGTCATACTTTTTCTGAAAATGAAATAGCATCTAATGAACTATATAAGCAAATTATTAACAATAAACTATCAATTAATAAAGGTATGTTTTATGAAAATGTAATAGCGCAAATGATTGTATCAACAGGCAAGAAATTATATTATTATTCGCATTATTCATTAGAGAAACACAGAAATGATATTGAAATTGATTTTTTGATTAGTAATGATAGTAAAACAAATATAAAAGTTTTTCCTATCGAAGTGAAGTCAAGTAAAAATTATACAACTATTTCATATAATTTATTTAAGGAACGATTTGGAAAAAGAATTGGCGAGTCGTTCATTATTCATCCTAAGCAATTAGTAAAAGATGAAAATGGTCTTAGAATTCCACCATATATGTTTATATTTATTATATAAATTAATACAATTTATAATGGTTTTTCGATGCATTTTGAGTTTTTTTCTGCGAAAATTCAAAATCTGTTGAATCGGTATTCATTTTTTATTTTCATATAGAAAATCATTCATATTAATTCAAATTAATTGCTAACTTTTTATATTATATGTAATTATTTAGAAAAATAATAAATTTTTTTATAATGA
Organism: Anaeroplasmataceae bacterium; assembly: GCA_051874255.1. GTDB lineage: Bacteria > Bacillota_I > Bacilli_A > Acholeplasmatales > Anaeroplasmataceae > UBA3206. Next base: position 18,423 of record JBJEFR010000107.1, on the reverse strand, counting down.
TACTGCTTTCATAGTTTTAAAAGAGAATAAATAGTGCTATAATAAGAGCATAACCAAAAAGAATTAAGTAGCAGGAGAATTTATAATATGGCAGAATTATTTGGTAAAAAAGTAAAATTATTTTCATTATCATCAAACAGACCATTAGCACAAGAGGTTGCTGATTCAATAGGAGTGCCTCTATCTAAATGTGATGTTTTGAGATTTGCTGATGGAGAAATCAACATCAATATTAATGAAACTGTTCGTGGACATCATGTATTTGTTGTTCAACCTACAAGTGCACCAGCAAATGATCATTTAATGGAGTTGCTTGTAATGTGCGATGCACTTAAAAGAGCATCTGCAGAAAGTATCAATATTGTAGTACCTTACTACGGATATGGAAGACAAGATAGAAAGGCAAGAAGTCGTCAACCTATTACCGCTAGATTAGTAGCTGATTTAATCCAAGCAGCTGGAGCTGATAGAATTATTGTTATGGACTTACATGCAGCTCAAATTCAAGGATTCTTCAATATTCCAGTTGATAACTTTATGGGATTACCTATTCTTGTAAATTATATTTCAGATAAAAAATTAGATAATATTTGTATTGTTTCACCTGACCATGGTGGAGTAACAAGAGCTAGAGCCTTTGCTCAAGTATTAGAGGCACCAATCGCAATTATTGATAAGCGTCGTCCTGAGCCTAATAAGGCTGAGGTTATGAATATCATTGGAGACGTTAAGGGTAAGACTTGCGTTTTAGTTGATGATATGGTTGATACTGCAGGTACTTTAACTATCGGTGCTGCAGCATTAATTGAGGCAGGAGCTACTGAGGTATATGCAGCCGCAACTCATGGAGTTTTATCTGGTCCAGCTATTGAAAGAATTCAAAACTCAGCAATTAAGGAATTAATTTTAACTAATACAATTAATATCCCAGAAGAAAAGAGAATTGATAAGATTAAAGTATTATCAGTAGGATCATTATTAGGACATGGTATCTTAAGAATATTAAGCGATGAGCCATTAAGTGGATTATTTACATATTCTTATGATAAGAGTAAGAGAGAATTATTATAATGAAGCTAATTGTAGGTCTAGGAAATCCAGGTAAAGAGTATGAGGATACTCGTCATAATGTTGGATTTATGGCAATAGATAGGCTTGCAGATAAATATAATGCTTTATTTAAGCTTGATAAGAATTTAAAGGGCTTAATAGCTTCAGTTAATATTAATGGTGAAAAGGTTATTCTATTAAAGCCTATTACATTCATGAATTTAAGTGGAGAATCTGTAAAGCCAGTAATGAGCTATTATAAAATAAATGTTAGTGATTTAATAGTGATAAATGATGATTTAGATATGCCTGTTGGTAAAATCAGATATCGCGCAAAGGGTAGTGCAGGAGGTCATAATGGACTTAAAAGCATTATTGCAAATCTTAAGACTGAGGAATTCCAAAGAATAAAAATAGGAATTGATCGCTCAAAGGTAATACCAGTTGTTGATTGGGTTTTAGGAAAATTTAGTAATGAGGATACTAAGGTTTTAGAAACATCATTTAATAATGTAGTATTAGGATTGGAAGCCTTTATAGATGGTAAGGATCCTAATAAATTATCCAATTTAATAAACTCTTAAGGGAGTAGATGGCCAGTTGGTAGACTATCCGACAATCTCGATATTTATATCCGGGTAGTAATTAAACATTGAGACTTAAGGTATGAAGGATTTAGCTTTATACCTTAGGTCTTTTATTTTTAAAGGAGTAGGAATATGTTAGATAAAGTTTTTGATTTATTAGATGAGGCAATGGCATCATGGATTGCATTCCCAAGGTATTTAATATTTATATTATTTTTAGCAGTAGGAGTTGTATTTTTAGTTAAGTTTTGTGATATCTTTGTAGATTCCGCATCATCGATAGCTAAAAAAATGCACATTTCACCACTTATTATAGGACTTACTGTTGTCGCAATAGGTACATCATGTCCTGAGCTTGCAGTATCAGTATCTGATAGTATTAGATGTTTATTAGATGGTGGAAATGCTAATGTAGCTTTGGGTAATGTTGTAGGAAGTAATATATGTAATTTACTCGTTGTACTTGGATTTAGTGCTGTATTTACACCAATAATAGTAAAAAAGAGTATTTGTAAAAGAGAATATCCATTTATGATTTTTATATCAGTATTATTAGTTATATTTGGTATATTCTTTGGAATAAATTCTATTACAGGAAATTATGCCATTACTAGATGGGAAGGTATTATTTTTGTAGTATTAATCTTTGTATATATTTTCTTTTTAATCTATAATGCTAAAAAGCATCCTACAGAAATAGTAGTAGAGGAAGAAGAATCAGATAAAAAGGATATGAAGCTATGGCTAGCTATTATTTTAGTTATTGTAGGAGCTGTGGGGATTGCCTTAGGTGGAGAATTTGTTGTATATGGTGCTAAAAGTATTGCTCTTGAAGCTTCACCTGAAAGCCATAGAGACCTTGCAGAATCACTTGTAGGATTAACAATTGTGGCAGTGGGTACATCACTTCCAGAATTAGTTACAAGTATTATTGCGGCTAAAAAAGGTGAAAATGAGCTTGCATTAGGTAATGTTATTGGTTCAAATATCTTTAATGTTGTTTTTGTACTTGGAATAGCCGCAACAGTAAATCCACTTACTACTGGTAGTCAAATAATAATAGATTTAGTTGTTATGCTAGGCGCAACATTACTTGTATTTTTCTTTGCACTACGTGGTAAGATAACAAAGAAAAATGGTATTATAATGCTATCATGCTATGTTTTATATTTAGTATATTTAGTTTTAAGAACTGTTTTATAAAATTGACTATCTAAGAAAAAAAATATATAATTTATTCGCATTGGAGTTGATTATATGGAAAATGCTAGTATAAAGAATGAAAGAATTAAATATTTGATATTAGGATTAGCTTATTTTTTAAGTATTCCACTAGCTAATATAGTATTAGTATTTAAGCCTCTATATAATAAAGTGTATTATGGTCAAGCTAATGATATATTTTATTATGGACTATCAGTAATAGTTCTTGGAGTATTATTAATTCTTGTTGAATTATTGTTAAAGCCTAAATTAGGTATAAAGCTTATTAAAAGTAAAGAAGAGCTACCTATCATAAATACTATTCTTATTTTTTCAATAACCTTTATAGCTATTTTCATAATAAGTGCTATTTTAGGGTTCCATTTAAAGCCATTTTATGATTTAGGTAAGAATACAACTGGCTTTAAAATTATTGTAAAGGCTGTTGAGATATTATATTTAGTTATGATTAGTGCTTATATGGTCAAGCTTATCGAAGCATTTCAATATACCCTAGATAATATTATTCCTTTTAAAAAGGAAATAATAAATAAGTATTTTCCATATGGAGGTATAGCTACTATGCTTACATTTGGAATATATATGATAATCTTAAATTTTACTAGCTTATCATTATTATTTTTCTTTTTGATAATAGTATTTGGAGAAATATATTTATTAGCTGAAAGAAATTTTATTAAAGCCTTTGGTTCAATAGCTTTGATATTCATATTTTAGGAGTGAATTATGAAGATTAAAAATTTTATTTTAAGTAATTTAATTATAATTATATATTTCGTTTTAAGCTTTTTAATTGAACTAACGGGAGCTTTAATAACTGATGGTGGCTTCTATATTAAAGATCCAAGATATATTCTAACTATTGTAGGAATAGTATCATTAATATTATTATTAATAACTAATCAAAAAGCTAGATTGATAGTTGCATCAGGATTTCTTTTAGTACAGGCAATATTTAATATTTTATTTAAGCTTTTATTTGATATGTCAGGTCAATGGTTTGATTATTCAATGCTACTACTTAGAAATGATGCTATGGGTATTATAGAAAGTGTACCAATTAGCTTTTGGTTTTCTTATTTTCTATTACTTATTTTAGGACTATTTGTTGTATTTGGATTAAGATTAACTCGTAGAATAAAAAAATATGATATTACTTATACTCATAAACAAAAGATAATTAAAAATAGTGTAATAGGTGGTTTAATTGCAGTATTACTTGGATTAAATATTCTTACAGGATTTTTAATTAATGGAGGATATAAGGATAAATATAAGGATATTTTATATTCAACATCTTCTAGTAAGTATAACCAATATGGAATGACATTTAATTTTTTAAATGAAATATATGGTGGTACCGTATTTAATACGGTTGAAACTAAAACTGATAGTGAAATGGCTGAATTTATTTATAAGGATATATATAATGGATCTGATGATATTTTTGGTATATCAAAGGGTAATAATGTTGTATCTATATTAGGTGAAACCTTTGAATGGCTATCATTTATGCCAAATGGATATAAATTTGGTAATGGAGAGGAATTAGTCTTCCCTAATGGTATGAAGTTTACAGAAGAAAAATGTAGGGAGCTATTCCCTAATTTATGGAATTTTTATGATAATTCCTATGTAATGACTAATTATCATGCAAGAGAAAAAACAGATATATCTGAAAATTACTCAATATTAGGATCATATCCTATGGGAACCTATATTAATTATGACTATTATGAAAATACCTTACCACAATCTATGCCTAATATGTTAAGAAATGCCTATAAGGATAATTTTACAAGTCAATATTTCCATAATGGAAATGAATCATTTTATAATAGATATCAATCAGTATATGGACTAGGCTTTGATGAGTTCTATGCCTCAGAACAGATGGAAGAGTTTGGATATACTAATTATATGGAGGATGGAGAACGTAACCTTGATTCAGAAATGATAGAGGTATGTAAAGATAAAATGTTCCCTACTGATAAAAAGTTCTATACTGAGATTACAACTATTACTATGCATGGTATGTATAGTAAAAAGCGTAATAATTTAGAGGCACTTGGTTATTATAAAATATTAGCTGATAATGGATTAGATATTGATTCACCTGATATAACAGAAGAAGAATTTGTATTTATATCATATCTAGCCTGTGCAATGGAAACTGATAAAGCTATAGGGTTAGTATTAAGTGAGCTTGAAAAAAGAAATCTACTTGACTGTACTACTATTGTATTATTTGGAGACCATCAAGGTTATTATGAAGGATTAAGTAATTATGTTAAGGATATATCAAGTGAAAGTCAAGCCTTAGAGGATAATTATAACTATATGGATTTATATAGAGTACCAATGATGATATATGATACTAAATTATTTAATTATGTTACTAATAATGGTACTAATTTAAATGCTAGATTTAATAATAAATTCTCAAGCTCTTGTGATATAGTACCTACTTTACTTGACTTACTTGGTATTAAGTATTACAGTAATATATATTATGGAAACTCTGTATTTAGTAATACTGAATCCTTAGTATATTCTAGAGGATATGGATATTTCTTAGATAATTATTCATATTTTTATAATATTAATTCATTTTCATATATTAATCCTATTGTTAAGGAAAAATTTGGAAGTATAGAAGCGTATAAGGATAGCTTAAAGGCTCGTGGTGATATTCTAATTGAAAAGATAAGATATGTAGATATTGCCTTTAAAATGGATTATTTCGGAACTACTACAAATTATTTAAAATATTATGAAAATATAAATAAAATTAATAGTTAAAAAGGAATCTGCTGATTCCTTTTTTTAAATATATAAAACTGTTAATGCTGTTAGTAGGGCAACGATACTTATTAAAATACCATACTTAATAAATTTTAAAAAAGAAAATTTAATTTCAAAGGCATTTAATATACTAAGCCACATAATTCCAGCAAGGGCCCCTAAAGGTGTTAAATAAGCACCAATATTTGATCCTATAATAGTTGCATATATAGCTTTAGTGCTACTATTATATTGTAGTGCATTAGAGAATAATACACTCATAGGTATATTATTCATTACATTACAAGCAAGGTAGCTTGTAATACCATAGGAATAAACATTATTGAAGCTATTAAGCATATTAGCTAGTTTTATAGTATAACCATTAATATTTAAGGCCTCTACTAAAATAAACATACTTATTAAAAATGGTATTAATCCATAGGGTAGTCTTTTAAGGGATAAGGATAAGGCCTTAATATTATTTTTACTGATAAGCTTATATATAAATAAACATATGAATAATGATATAGATAATACTAGAGTTATTAAATACATTTCTAAATTTATATAATTAGATATTGTGAGTAAAATAGTCGCAAGTATTAAATGAGCCAAAGCTATTCCGACTGGTATTTTATTAAGCTGTGGTAATTCAATATCAATTAAATTAATATTTTCCTTAAGAGGCTTAATAAAAATTAAAAGAAGAAGAAAATATACTACTATACATGTAATAGCTGTAGGTAGAAGCATTACCTTAAGATATTCTAGGAATGTTATATTATTAGATACACTTATTAATATATTAGTAGGATTACCAATTTCAAGCATCATACTTAAGGTATTAGCCGCAACAAATTCACTAATTAAATAAGGGATAGGATTAATTTTAGCTTTTTTACAAAAATAACATATAAATGGTGTGAAGGTTAGTATTACTACATCATTAGATGTAAATATAGTAAGAAGTGATATAGCTATATATAGCATAGTAAATAGCTTTATTTGTGATTTAGATGATTTTTTTAAGGTTAGGGTAGCTATATAATTAAAGAATCCTAGGGTATCTAGGGTAATACTAATAAAGCTCATAGAAATGAATAATATTAGTATTTTAATAGGTGATATTAACTTATTTAAAAATAAAGCATTATATATTTCCTTAGGTGTTATTTGACCAAATATAAGCATAGCTAGGGCACCTAAAATAGATATTATATAGAAGGTATTTATTTTTTTTATTTTTGGAAAAAAGATAATACTTAATATTAATATTGTACAGGTTATAATCATTATTACCAAACTCATGCTCTCACCAAATGGTATTATATCACTTTTTAAAATTATGTATAGAATATTAAAAATAATATAATATAATATATTAGTAAAGAGGAATGATATAATGATTTTAGATTATCTTCTAAGTAATAATAAAATTAAAAAAATCATTAATAGTAATAAAGAAAATCTTATTAATACTACTGATGGTTTTAATATAACTCTTTTAGCTTTAGACTTTTTAAGTAATGATAAAAGTCTTTTTGTTGTTTTACCTAATTTATTTATGGCTCAAAAATATTATGATGAATTAATTAATATATTAGATGAAACAAAGGTATTATTTTATCCTGCTGATGAACTTATTACTGCTGAAATGCTAATGGCTAGTGGTGATTTTAAATTTGAAAGAATTAATACTATTACAAGTCTTCTTGATGATAGTAAAAAAATTGTTATTACTAATTATAATGGAGCTATTAGATATCAATTTAATAAACAAAGATGGCAAGAGGCTAAAATAGTTATTAATAAAAATGATACTATTAATATGGATATACTTACAACAAAATTAATAGAGTTAGGATATAAGAATGTATATACAACTACTAAAACTGGTGAGTTTTCTAAAAGAGGTAGTATCTTTGATATATTCCCTTTAAACTATGATAATCCTATTAGATTAGATTTTTTTGGTGATGATATTGATGAGATAAGGACCTTTGATTCAGAAACTCAAAAATCTATTGATAAAATAGAAAATGTAGTGATATTACCAGTTGTTGAAATGCTTTATTGTGATAAAGAGCGTGATGAAGCACTTAGTAATTTAGATAAATTTATTAGTGAAAATAAGCTTAGTAGTGCTGAGAATGAAAGATATGAGCTTGATAGATTAAGCCTATTAAATAGAAACAATATAGATTTATTAATGAGATATATTTCTTTATTTAATATAAAAAAGGAAACTATTTTTGATTTTAAGGAAAATAAAAAAATATATATGATAGATACTACTAAAATAAATGATACTCATCAAAGAATGATAAGAGACTTAGATGAGTATTGTAGTAATGTAGGAGGCTATTCACTATTAAAGCTTGATTATTTCTTAGATTATGAAGCCTTAAATAGGATGGCTAATATTAAAACTGAGGGACTCATAAATATTAATAATTTAGGTATACATGTAAATGCGATGGATATACCACCACTTAAGGCTAATCCTAAAAATATATTAATGGAATTTTCTGCAATTTATAAAAAGAAGCTAGTTATATGCTTAATTAATAATGAAAATAGACTTAAGCATTTAAGAGAAACCTTAGTTGAAAATGGGATATATTCTACATACATAACTGAACCTAAAAATTTACAAATAGGACAAGTTAATATTGTAAAGAATGAATACTTACCTTCATTTAAGCTTGTTGATGATAATATATTTATATATAATGAAAAAACCATTTTTGAAATAAAGTATGAGATTAGAAAAATAAAATATAAGTCTATATATAAAAATACGGTTAAGATAAGTAAATATGATGAATTAGAAATAGGAGATTATGTTGTTCATTATGATCATGGTATAGGTAAATATTTAGGATTAAAAACTCTTGAAACAAGTGGATTAAAAAGAGATTATATCCATATAGGATATGCTAATAATAGCGCAATATATATTCCACTAGAACAGGTTAACCTAATTCAAAAATATGCTAATCCAGATGATCGTGTTATTAAGCTTAATGAGCTTGGTAGTCCAGCCTGGGCAAAGGCTAAAATGAGGGTTAGAAAAAAGATTCATGATATATCAGAACAGCTAATTAAGCTATATTCACAAAGAAGTATAGTTGAAGGCTTCCAGTTTGAGCCTGATAGTACATTGCAGCTAGAATTTGAAAGTGATTTTATGTATGAAACAACACCAGATCAGGAGAAAGCTATAAGAGATGTAAAAAAGGATATGGAAAGCCCTCATCCTATGGATAGACTAGTATGTGGTGATGTTGGATATGGTAAAACTGAGGTAGCCTTGAGAGCTAGCTTTAAGGCGGTGCTTAGTGGTAAACAGGTACTAGTTTTGGCTCCTACAACAATATTATCTAGGCAGCATTATTTAACATTCAAGGATAGAATGGAAAAATATGGAGTACATGTAGAGCTATTAAATAGATTTGTAACTGCTAAAAAACAAACTGAAATTCTTGAAAAGCTAAAAACTGGTGAGGTTGATATATTAGTCGCAACTCATAAAGGCTTATCAAATAATATAAAATATAAGGATTTAGGATTACTTGTAATAGATGAGGAACAAAGATTTGGAGTTACACACAAGGAAAAAATAAAAGAGCTTAAGGTGAATGTAGATGCGATTACCTTAAGCGCAACACCTATTCCTAGGACCCTTCAAATGTCTATTGTTGGTATTAAGGATTTATCAATGATAGAAACTCCTCCTAAAAATAGATATCCTATTCAAACCTATGTATTACCAAGAAATGATAGTATTATTAGAGATGCCATAGTACGTGAGCTATCTAGAGGTGGTCAAGTTTTCTATATGTATAATAAGGTCGAGGATATAGAAAATGTTGCGGCTCATGTAATGTCACTTGTTCCAGAAGCCCGTGTTTGTATAGGACACGGGAAAATGAATAAGGATGATTTAGAGGATATGCTTATTAAATTTATTGATCATGAGTATGATGTACTTGTATGTACTACTATAATTGAAACTGGTCTTGATATCCCAGATACAAACACTATTATTATTCATGATGCTGATTTACTAGGATTATCTCAGCTTTATCAAATTCGCGGAAGAGTAGGTAGAAGCGATAGAATTGCATATGCCTACTTAATGTATAGCCCTAATAAAGAATTAAAGGAAAAAGCTTATAAGCGTCTTGAGGCCTTAAAGGAGTTTAGTGATTTAGGTAGTGGATATAAAATAGCTATGAGAGATTTAGCTATAAGAGGTGCTGGAGATTTACTAGGTAGTGAGCAATCAGGCTTTATTGAATCAGTAGGTCTTGAGATGTATATGAGAATCCTAGAGGAGGAAATTAAGGACCGTAAGGGTGAGATGCAAAAAAGAGAAGAAAATGATATTTCCCTATCTAAGGTATATACATCAAGACATATTGATGATAGCTATATAGATAATGATGATGTTAAGATAGCTATCCATAAACGTATTGATAAAATAGAAAGATTAAGTGATTTAAAAGAATTAGAAATAGAATTGAATGATAGATTTGGTTTATACAATAAGGATTTAGAATATTATATGTATGAAAAATTATTTAATAGTCTATGTAAGCTATTAAATATTAAAAAGATAGAAAATGATTCTAAAAAGCTTGTTATGTATATGTCTGATTATTCAAATAAGAATATCAATGCTATGAATTTATTTGGTATTCATGATAAAACTAGTAATATGATATCTTTAAAATGTGTTTCTAATGATTTAATAATTACCTTTGATAAATCAAAATATAAGGATCAAAGCTATCTAAAGGATATTTCTATATTTTTAGATAATGTTTTAGTATAATATGACAAATAATACACACAATAGAAGTGTATTGGAGGCATATTATGAAAGAAACTGGCGTAATTAGAAGAATTGATGAGTTAGGTAGAATAGTTGTACCTAAGGAGATAAGAAGAAGACTTAAAATTACTACAGGCGATCAAATAGATATTTCTATTAATGGTAATAATATTATTTTAAATAAATATGAGCCACTTGAGGATAATATATCTAAAATAAAAATATTAGTAAATTCTATGAGTGAAATATGTAATTTTAGTATTAGTATTTTTGATAATTATAAATGTATAATTAGTACTAATGAATTTATCAGTGAAGGAGATATAGTATTAGATAATTTACTTCATAAGATAAAGGATAATGATTTAGAATTAAATAATACTACAAGTGAGGGTATTACTGATGATTATATAAATGATAAGTATACATATATAACTAAAATAATATGTAATTATGAATTTATGGGCTTTATTATAATATCTAAAAATAGTATTATATTAAAATCAGATATAGAGAATACTAATATATTAAAAGAATTTATAGTTAAACTAAACGAATATAATTAAAATCGGAGAAATCCGATTTTTATTTTTAACATAAATGACAATTTTTTACATATTATGCTATAATCATTTTAAGAGATATTACTGTAGGGAAGTGATTATAAATATGAAAAAAATAAAATTTATATTTATATTTTTATTTGTTTTTTTACTATATTCCTGCAGTGACAAACAAGATAAGATAATTCCCATATATGAAGGAATTGAAATAATATACGATAATAAGTTAAATACACAGGCATCCTATGAGGATGAGCTTATCATTGAAGCTATTGACCTAGATTATTATGTATACCCAGCTAGTAATATGGAGGTAGTTATTCATATTTATAATCCTAGTCAATATGAAATATTATCATTTACCATTAATGATATTAAATATCAAAGCTATGAGTTTAAGGAAGGCTCAAATAGTAATACTATAATTATTGATATTTTATCACCAGAAAATGGCGGAGTATATAATTATACTATTGATAAAATAAAATATATAGATGAAACAACTATTAAAGATGTAGATATGTCTATGGGAAATAAAACGATTAATTTTGGTGTTACCTATGATAATGATCCCATAATTACTTATATAGAAGAGGATATTTCATATGATTCCTATTCATTATTTACAGTAGTTAAGGATGATTATAATATTATTAATCCTTTAATAGGAGTAAGAGCTTATTTATTTGACGAGAACGATAATTATATTAAATATGTTAAAATTCAAGATGGAAGAGCTATATTAGATGATTTAAATTATGGTACTAATTATAAATGTAGAATATTAACTGTTTATGATAAATTAGATGGTAGTGGATATAAAACAGTAAAGCTATATGAAAAAGAGTTTGTAACTTTAAGTCCTATTGATATTGATTATACAAAAATAGGCTATGATAATATAACATTTGAAATAAATAAACAGTATAATGATATAAATATTGATTCTATAGAATTAATAGATAATGATAAAAGAGAAGTAATTAATAGTAATAGTATTAATAGCTTAATATCTAATCATAGCTATAGCTTAGAGGTATCATATACCTATAATAATAAAAATTATAAATATGTAGATACATTTAAAACCTTAGAATATGATGATCCTAGAATCGAATATTTTAATGTTATTATTGATAAAAATAATGTAACATTCGAAAATCAAACTACAGGTCAAATTATAACTAATAAATATGTTAATATATATTCTAATCTTGAATTAGTGTTAACTACTAATATAGATAATAATGTAGCTTTACTTACTAATAAAAACTATACATTCGAATTAGTATGTGAATATGATAAGCAAGATGGATTTGGTATTAAGCAAATCAAAAAGGAAATAAATAAAGATATAAATATTTTAGCTACGCCTCAAATTAATATAAACTATAGCATTGAAAATGATACCTTAAGTGGTGAATTAATAGCTATAGATTATGATGATACTTTAATATCATATGATTTATATTTATGTGATATTAATAAAACGGTCATTGAGGTTATAGATGATTTAAGTAATATTACAGGATTAAGTAGAAATACTAACTATTATATAAGATGTGATTACCTATATAATTTAGGAGATGGTAATAATATAAGAGATAGCTATTATTTATCATTTACTACCTCTAAGGTTATACCATCCTTAGAATTCAGACCATTTTTAATTACTGAGAATTTGGCAAAACTAGATATATTTGAGCATGATCCTAATGTAATAGGAGAGATAAAATCTATTAGATTATATAGTAAAGAGGGTTATTATTTAGCTGAAACAGCAGTATCTAATAGCGTTACATTCGATAATTTAAGCTATAATACTGATTATGTAGTAAAGGTTATATATATTTATGATATGGATGATAAAGAGGGAACAAAGGAAATAGAATATAATTATGCTATAAAAACAGCTAAAAGAATGCCAACAGCTTCATTAGAATTAATAGAGGGCTATGATTTTATTACTATAAATCCTACGATTATTGATAATGATGAAACTGTACTTGATTATGAGGTTAATATATTTAGAAATGATATTTTAGTTTATAGTGGTAAGGATTTAACTATAAATAAGCTATTATCTAATACTTTATATAAGGTAGTTTATAAGCTAAAATATAATTTAAATGATTTAACTTTAGATAAGGAATTAGATAATACTGATTACATAACTACTTTATCTAAAACGACTCCAACTATAAAGCTTAATAAAGAAAAAATAGATTATTCTTCTATTAAGCTAGATTATCAATTATCTGATGAAAATCAAATATTTAGCTTTAATAAAATAGAAGTAATACATAATGGTAATGTTATAAGTGAATTATCACTTGATAATATTTATATTGATAATTTATATTCTAATAATGAATATATATTTAAAGTCTATTATTCATATGATTTAAATACAGGTTATGGAAGTATTAATGAATATTGTGAATATAGCTTTAATACCTTAAAAAGAGATAATTCTTCATTAGAATATGATAATTTAAGCTCAACTGAGGATTCTATATATTTTGATTATATTAAAAATGATGTTACTAATACCTTAACTATATTAAATATTTCTATATATAATAGTGAGGATGAATTAGTAAAAATGCTTTCTGATAGTACTATAAGAGTATTTGATTCATTAAATAGTGGTACTATTTATAAAATAGTAACTACCTATTCATATAATCTAAATGACGGGTATGGTGATAGAATAGACCAGGTATCTCAAAAATATGCCACAATAGGTGAAAAGATACTTATTAATTCCTTAGAATTATTAAATTCAAATACACCTATGGTTGGAGATACTATGCATATAAAGGTATATTATGATAACCCTAATAATTTAGAGCTTATAGCTATATATATAAATGATGAAAAGAAGCTTATTTCTCAACAAAATGTTAATGAAGGATTTGTAGTTATTCCATATAATACATATGGACTTGATGAAGGATATTTTGACATAGTTATCACTGGTTACAGCTATAAATTAATACGTAACGATGAAGAATTAGAAATAAAAGAAAATCTATTCCAAAATTATAAACAGAAGGTTTTATTAATGGGAGAATTAAATGTTACTTATTTTGGATTTACAAGTAGATTGAGCTATTCAGTTTATAATAATGCTAGCTATACCTTAACATTTGATAGTAGTCTTGGCTATGAAATAGAGGAGGTATGTATTAATTTTTTACCATTTGGAGAAAGGACAATAACAAGTGCTAATTTTAATATAGTAAATGACTCTGAGATAGAATTTAAACAATTCTTTGATTCAACTAGATTTTTTGATGTCACTACTATTAAGTATATTAAATATAGCTATAACGATTCTATAGCTATATGCTATCCATCATATACAGCTAATTTAGTATATGTATCAGATGATACGGTTTTACAAATAAATGAGGCTGAGGATTTTAAGAATTTAGTAAATGGATCAGTTTATGAAATAGTTGAAGACCTAGATTTTAAGAATATGACGGAGTATATTGGAGGAGACTTTACCGGAGTTATATTAGGTAATAACCATAGCATTAAAAACTTTAATATTATTAAGAATAATGCATCAGGATATTATGGATTATTTTATGAGTTTTCTGGATATGCTGAAAATATTATCTTTGAAAATCCATATATTGTACTTGAGGCTATAGATAATATTGATGTTTGTTTGTTTAATTTATATGGATATGGATTTTTAGATAATATTAATGTTAATAATATTTATGTTGAGATAAATACAGCTAAAAACATAACTGGTGATATTAGTGCAATTTCAAGAGATATGAAGCTTATTAGTAATTCAACAGTTAGTGGTGATATTATAGTAAATGGTAGTGAAAGTGGAGTTATGTCAAGTATTTTTACTGTGGGTATTTTAACATATGGAAAAGCCATTAATTGTGTAAGTAAAATTGACATGACATCAACATATGCTGCAGCGGGTATTTGTAGAAGTGGAAAAGCTATTAATTGTGAAAATTATGGCGATATATCAAGCGCACGATATTCTTATGGTATTACTTGGAGTGGTAATGTTAATAAATGTATTAATTATGGAAGCATGATTTCAAATGAAGAGGCTGGAGGAATTATTGGTTCTTATGCTTATGTATATGAGTGTATTAACTATGGGGAAATTACAGCAGTTAATGCTACTGGTATTGCATCTGAAGCTATGGAAATAAAAAATTCAATCAATTATGGAACGATTAAGGGAAAAGAAAATGCTAGTGGGATATCCGTTCGAAATTCTTATATTATTAATGTAATAAATGCTGGTGATATTATAGGAGATATTTATTGTAATATAGGATCAATAGTTTCATATAATTATTCGGAATCATACATTAGTGGAGCGGTATGTATCGGACACTCATATAGTGATACTTATGAATATATGGGACCTTATTCATATGTTTGTCATAATAGCAGTTATTTAACTATAAATGAGGGAACAATTTTCCAAGCATATGATTTCTTATTTCATTCTGAGGAAGATACTAAAAAGGATGAACTTACTCCTATCGCCAGTCTAGAGATGTTAAATTCAAAGGAATTTTGGATAAGTATAGGATTTAGTGAAGACATATTTAATTTAGAAAATTTAGATTATGAGGCAGGAATTTATCCAACTTTATTGTTTGAAAAAGAAATTTTATAAAAAATTTAATTTTTTTGAAACAAAACAACTATCAAAATTGTCTTATTTATGATATAGTAGGTGGTAGTAATGAAAAAAGTGTCGATTAGACGCATAAAGGAAAGAGACGAAGAATATTTTGAAAAAATATATAATGAATATTATTCTTTAGTTAAATATGTCGTTTATGATATTTTAAAGGATATAGAGGATACTAAGGATATTTGTCAGGATGTATTTTTAACATTATATGAGAAAATTGATCAATATGAAGGTAAAAACTTTAAATATTGGTTACTACAGATTGCAAAAAATAAATCTTTAAATCATTTGAAAAAAAGGAAATTAGAAAATACCTATGTATCACAGGAATTTGTAGGATTAGCTAATAGCATTGATGCTTCTGATAAAATTGAAGGAGAAATTTGGAGTATCCTTGAAAATAATTTAGATGAAGAAGAAAGAAAGATTGTTATATTAAAAATAGTATTTAATTTTAGTTTTAATGAAATAGCATTAGAGTTAGGTCAAAATAAGACTTATTGTTATAGGGTATATAAAGAAAGTATTAAAAAATTAAATAATTTAATGCGAGGTGATCAATAATGAAAAAATTTAAAAAGTTATTGAAAAAAGAAATTCACCAAGCGTTTGATGGAAGTACTTTTGAAAAAGAAGAATTAAAACAAAATTTAGGTTTAACAAAAAGAACATCTAGAAGAAAAATTTATATTCTTATTTCAAGTATGTCAGCAGTAATGGCTATATTATTATGTATTTTAATACCAGTGTTAGTACATAATAATAGCATAAATAATAACATACCAACCTATGTAAAAATGACTGTTGAAAAGCTTGAAACAGAAGGAAATACCACAGCTTCTGTTAATCATGATGATTTAATAGATGAGGTATTTGAATATGGAGAAAGTAATGAATATAAATATTATGCTTCTAAGGGTGAGGTTATTTCCTTAAATGTTCATTTAAGAAATCCTAAAGCCTACGAAATACTATCTGTTACTATCAATAATAAAAAGTATCAATCATTAAATTTTGATCCAGAATATCCATCAGAGAAAATAATTATTCCATATAAATGTAGTGAAGAATCAGGTATAGAGACTATTACTATATCAGAGATAAAATATGTTGATGGAACAGATATTAAAAATGGAAAAATTGGTGATGATAGAAGTATTGAAATAGGTATTAAATATGATATTTTACCTTCCTTATCTTCTAAGCTAATTACAGAAGGCTTTACATCAATTGATTTTAGTTTTAATATTTTGGATAGTATGCAATTATTAAAACAAAATATGCTACGTTTGGTGTTAATAAAGGATAATAGTATTATTAAAAATATTGTTTTAAATGTAGGAAATAACTCTATTAGTATCGATGATTTAGATTTATCTACAGAATATTACTATTATGTCCTTGCAGCATATAACTGCCTAGATGGTAAAGGATATGTAACCCAAACTCTAGATAGCGGTACTGTTACTACTAAATCATGTGTTAATATAGGTAATATTAGTATAAATCAAAACAGTATTAGCTTTAATTTATCATATGATAATGATATAGTTATTAATAAAATACTATTAAATAATGAAGAAATTACTATTTTAGCTAATAAAGAATATAGTATTAATAATCTATTATCAAATCATGATTATGAAATAACAATAAGCTATACTTATAACAATAAACAAGGAGAATATAAATATAGCTTTAAAACAAATGAATCAAATATGAGCCTTATTACTGAGAGTATGATTAGTGCAATATGTATATTTGATAGTATTGAAGTAGAGGTAGCATATAATGATATGACATATATAAAAGCTATAAGCTTTAGTATATATGATGATACTACCTTACTAGCAACAACTACAGATTATACTGTAACAACTATTATTACTACTTCTTTAACGGCTAGTTTAGAAATAGATAAGCAATATAAATTAATATTAGATATATCATATGATCTATTAGATGGTAATGATATTCAAAGCTATAGTGTAGAGATAGTTATTACAAGAAGTATGTAATATTATAACTAACTTAATAAGAATAAATCCTATAAGGCTTATTAGGCTTTATAGGATTTATTTATTAAAAAATAATAAATAATTGAAAAGTCATATTTTTAATAATGAATTTTGTTTGAAAAGTCATAAAATACAGTATATAATATTATTGAAAAGTCAGAAGTGATGTTTATGCTATTTAGAAAAATTGAAAGTTTAATTTATGAGCATTTGACATCTGATTCAAAAAAAGTATTATTGATTGATGGAGCTCGTCAAATTGGAAAATCATACATTATTCGTCATGTAGGTAGTAAATTATTTGAGAATTATATTGAAATTGATATGATAGAAGATTCAGTAGGTGCTAGATTATTTGCAAACACACACAATTGAAGACTTTTATCTTCAAGTTAGTATGCTACATGGAGGTAAAATGAAGGATAAAAAAAAACACCTTAATTTTTATTGATGAAATTCAAGCTTATCCTCACTTATTAACTCTATTAAAATTCTTAGTTAAAGATGATCGTTATACATATGTAGCAAGTGGTTCATTATTAGGAGTTACACTATCTGAAACCACATCTATTCCTATGGGTAGTATTCGTAAGGTTAGAATGGTTCCGTTCCACAAAACCTATAAAACTCTATAATGCTATAAAATTCTTGTTTGTTT
>JBJEFR010000106.1:0-4422 GCA_051874255.1 Anaeroplasmataceae bacterium | reverse complement strand
ACACCGATTTTTTTAAAGCTTGGTTCTTTCTACACATCTATTTTTTTAAAGAACCGTTAATTCCTAGTCAATAGACTTCTGGAATTAACTTTTTTTAGTTTATGTTATTATTTATATCAAATACCTCTAAATCCTTATAATATTTTCTATCAATAGAAATATCGTATATAACATATTCATTTTGATAGATTTTTGACTTTATTATCGCATGCTCTTCAATTAAATTAATTTGTTTACCATTGGTATATGGAATATGAAGGGTTAATTCCATCATATATGGAATAGTATTATCATAGATATAATCTAAGAGCTTTAAAATATTAAGATTACTTACATTAGAAAAGGGAATATTCTCTACTCCTGAAATAATATATCCTTGATCATCGTATTTATCATATTTATTTAATAATAATAGGGTTTTAGTATTAGTAACTCCAAGGCTATTTAGGACACTTGTAGTTATTTCATATTGTTCATTAAAATATGGACTAGAAATATCAACTACATGAATAATTAAATCAGCATTTTGTACCTCTAAAAGAGTACTTTTAAATGAATTGATTAAATGGTGAGGTAGCTTTGATACGAATCCAATAGTATCTGTTAATAGGAAGGTATGCTTTTTATAGGTAATACTTCTTGTTTGAGTATTTAATGAGGCAAATAGCTCATCCTTAACATAAACTCTTTTATCTTCGTTTTTTAATGTATAATCCATAATAGTATTCATTGTTGTACTTTTTCCAGCATTAGTATATCCTACAAGCGCAACAATAGGTATATTATTCTTTTTTCTTTTTTGAATTTGGGCTTCCTTCATTTGTTTGATTTTTTTAAGTTCACGCATAGAAGAGGATATGTTAGATAATAGTACCCTTTTATCTAAATCTAGCTTAGTTTCACCCTTTCCTTTATTATGGACTCCACCACCTGAGGAACCACCTTGTCTAGATAATCCCTTTTGAAATATGGATAATCTTGGAAGCATGTATTTACTTTTGGCTAAATTTATTTCTAATATAGCTTCTCTGGTATGAGCTCTACTACTAAATATATCTAAGATAATATAGGTTCTATCTAATACCTCAATATTTAAATAATCCTGTAAATTATTTAATTGACTAGGACTTAGCTCATCATCAAATACAACTAAATCAGGATTAGTAGTGTCTATTAAATTTTTTAATTCTAATACCTTTCCCTTACCAATAAAAAATTCCTTATTAGGCTTATCTAGCTTTTGAGTTAAGGTATCAATAACCATAATTCCATCACTTTCACATAGGTTAGTAAGCTCATCAGTCATATAGTTAATATCATAGTACATATTAGGGGTTTCGATTAATACAATTATAGCTTTTTTCAAGTTATCACCTTTAGATATTATACCATATATTGTATGGAATATTAAAAAACTTCATATAATATATAGACTAAAAAAGGAGGAATAATATGCTTGAAGGTTTTAGTAGGATAGCTTTAAATATAATTGATGATATGAAGAAATTATCAGGATCTTTAGAACTTGGTAGTGAATATTTATTATTAGCTATGTATAATATAGAGGATTCTTTATGTCATTTTTTATTCAATGAATATAATGTTGTAAAAAATGAAATAGAAGAAGAATTAGAAAAAATAGAAATATTAAGATATGATGATAAGGAATATACTGATTCATTGGTTAATATTTTTAAATATGCAAAAAGAATTTCAGGGAGTAATCCAGTATCAGATGAGCATTTATTTATGGCAATACTCTACGTGAAGGATAGTATTGCTTATAATTTGCTTATAAGATTAGGCTTTGATATAGAAGAGCTTATTGATGATGTAAATGAAATATATGAATTTAATAGTAATAAGGAAATAGACTTACCATATTTATATAATATGACAGCTAATGCTGGTGGTAGCTATGTTGGAATTGATGATTATATAGAACAAATTATGATCATTTTAAAAAGAAAAAATAAAAATAATCCTATATTAGTAGGAAATGCTGGTGTAGGTAAGACGGCAATAGTAGAGGGGCTTGCCTCCTATATTGTAAAAAATAATATTGATATGTCAATAGTATCATTAAACGTAGGTGGCATGCTTGCAGGTACTAAATATCGTGGAGATTTTGAGGAAAGATTAAGTAAAACGATAAATGAAATTATTAAAAGAAAAAATGTGATTGTTTTTATTGATGAAATACATACAATTGTAGGTAGTGGATCAAGTGAATCAGCGCTTGATATAGCTAATATGCTAAAGCCATATTTAGCTAGAAATGATTTTAAGGTTATAGGGGCTACAACGGTTATGGAATATAATAAGTATTTTTTAACTGATAAAGCCTTACAAAGAAGATTTGAAAAGGTATTTGTATGTGAACCATCATATGAAAATACTAGATGTATTTTATATGGTATAAAGAAGGATTATGAGCTATTTCATAATGTTAGTATAAGTAAGAAGGTATTAGACTATTTACTTTTAAGATCAGATAGTACCTTTATTAATAAAAAAAGACCTGATAAATGTATTGATGTACTTGATTTTATGATGAGCTATTTAGAGCTTAAGGGCAAAAAAATAGCTAGTATTTCTGATGTAGATGAGTGTATAAATAAAATACTAGGATATAAAAAAAGTGATGATAATATTTATAATAAATGCTTATTAAAATATTATTTTATGTATGAAAATGATTTAACAGATAAGATAATATTAAAGCTAAGATATGATGGTAATAAAGAGGGCTATAATATATTAATAGATGATTTAAAAAAGCTATTTGGAATAAATGAGGAAATGATATTAGAGCTTAATTTAGAAAACTATAAAGAATCATTTATGATTACTTCCTTAGTAGGTGCTCCTCCAGGATATGTAGGATATAATGATGAGGGATTAGTGACTAAGCATTTAAAATCATATCCTATATCAGTAATAGTATTAAATAATACCTTATCTGGTGCTTATAATGTTTTAGAGCTTTTTAATGATATGGCTACTAAGGGGTTTATATATGATAAATTAGGAAATTATATTAGCACTAAAAATACTATATTAATATATAAGGATATAACTAATAATTATAGTATTGGATTTAACTCTAAATTACAGGATGAAATATCCTTTGATGAGGTTATTAGCTATAATATAGCTCCTAAAATTAATAATGATAAATATATTAATCTATTAAGAAAATATAATATTGAAGCTTCAATATTATATGAGGTAAATGATACTAATAAATTAGAGACTATTGATACAATATATAATTTAGTTAAAAACAAAAAAAAGAATAAGGTTACATTATATGAAGAAAATGGAAAAATAAAATATAATTAAAAAAAGCCACTATGATAATAGTGGTTTTTGTTATATAATTAATTTTAGAGATGGGTGATTAAAATGGATGCAATAGTACAATATTTTCAAAATAATTTATGGATAAGATTAGTAGTAGATGGTTATTTATTATTAATAATTGCGATACTATTAGGACAATTTATATTTAAAAATAGAAGAGCTTTAGATTTTACAATAATGGAATTAGTTATTATATTAATTGCCTATATATCTAAATCTTTAAATTTAAAGGTAAGTAAATGGCTATTTTTCTATCTAGCAGTTGCATTACCGATTTTTGCGGTTGTCGCCCTTGCGCCTGATATTAGAAGAATGATAAGCCCTAAAATTAAGGCCGATAGTAAGCATGAGGTGTTTACATCCTCTAATCAGGAGACAAAAAAGGCTATTATTGATGCGGTCTTATTTTTATCATCTAGAAAAATAGGAGCCTTAATTACTATTGAAAAGAACATAAGCCTAGACCAATATGCTGAAAAGGCAATTTCTTTGAATTCTGATGTTACAAAGGAATTATTGATTAATATATTTACACCTCTTACACCTCTTCATGATGGAGGAGTTATTATAAGAGGTAATAAGATAAGATGTGCAGGAGCTTATTATGTATTAGCTCAAAAAACTGATAATCTTGATAAGACAACAGGATCTAGACATAGAGCGGGTATTGGTATATCTGAGGTTAGTGATTCATTAACTATAATATGCTCTGAGGAAACTGGTGGAATAAGTCTTGCGATAGAGGGAATTTTAATTAAGGCTAATGAAAGAGAGAAAATTCAAGAATATTTAGATATGTTCTTGAAATAATGGTGATATTATGAGAGTATTTATGAGTATTTTAAAATGTGTATTTTGTCCTTTTTGGTTTTTTTATGAGCACAATGCTAATGAGCGTATAACTCAAACTAAAAAGGAATACGTAAAATATTTATGTATAATTCCTATTGTAATTATTATATTAGTACTTACATACTTAAAGGATATTATTAATTTATTTAAATAAGCATACCGGTAATATGTCAATAGATGAAAATAAATAAATTTTCAGATATT
>JBJEFR010000105.1:0-4503 GCA_051874255.1 Anaeroplasmataceae bacterium | reverse complement strand
CCATAAATGCATGCGTGAAAGGCATGTGTGTTAACCATTTCACCAACGGGCCAGGTCTATATTAAGCATGGCGGAGTAGAAGGGATTCGAACCCTTGCACCAGTTACCCAGTCTACTTCCTTAGCAGGGAAGCCTCTTGAGCCTCTTGAGTACTACTCCATAACCAAGCTTTTTAATTATATCAATAAATATGACTAGTGTCAATAATAAATTATTTATTTATGACTTAATTATTCTCTTATCATAGACAATGATAGCTTATGCTTATCTAAGTCAATACCTATAACATAAACCTTAACTAAATCACCAACATGAAGAAGTTCTGAAGGATGTTTAATATATTTATCTGATATTTTTGAAATATGAACTAATCCATCATATTTAACACCACAATCAACAAATGCACCAAAATCAACAACATTTCTTACGGTACCTTCAAGCTCATCACCTATTTTAAGGTCTTCAAAATGCATAATATCGCTTCTTAATTTAGGTTGACTATATTCATCTCTAGGATCTCTTTGAGGTGCTACAAAGGCATCTAAAATATCATTTAGAGTATACATATCAATGTCTAGTTCCTTATGAATCTTATCCTTATCAGCAGAATTAACTTTATCTATTGCCTCTTGACCTAAATGATTTATACCAAGCATTTTCATAATGCTTTTAGCCTTATCATAGCTTTCAGGGTGAATTGAGGTATTATCAAGCTCATCTATTGCCCCTGGTATTCTCATAAATCCAACACATTGTTCATATGTTTTACTTCCAAGCTTTGATACATTTAGAAGCTCTTTTCTAGATTTAAACTTTCCATTAGTATTTCTATAATTAACAATATTATTAGCTATATTCTTATTAACACCTGATACATAATTTAAAAGACTTACTGATGCTGTATTAACATCTACTCCAACCTTGTTAACTACATCAAGAACGATATTATCTAATGACTCAGATAATCTAGTTTGAGAAACATCATGCTGATATTGTCCAACACCAATAGATTTAGGATCAATTTTTACTAGCTCCGCAAGAGGATCCTGTAGTCTTCTTGCGATGCTTACAGCACTTCTTTCTTCAACATGATAATCTGGAAATTCCTCTTGTGCGAGCTTAGATGCACTATATACAGAAGCACCTGCCTCACTAACAATAACATATTTAACATTAAGGCCATTTTTCTTTATAACTTCACTAATGAAGCCTTCTGTTTCTCTTGAGGCTGTACCATTACCAATAGCTATTAAATCTACCTTATATTTATTTACAAGCTTAACAATAGCTTCTTCACTCTTTTTAACTAAAGCTTCGTCAACCTTTGCACCCTTAGCCTTTTCATTAGGATAAATTACTCCCTTATCTAATACTGCACCAAGCTCATCTATTACTGCAAGCTTACATCCGGTTCTGAAGGCTGGATCTACTCCAAGAACGACTTTGCCCTTTATTGGAGCCTGTAATAATAAATTCTTTAAATTCATTGCGAATATCTCAATAGCTTTTTCACTAGCATTATCGCTCATTACTGAACGTATTTCACGTTCTATTGATGGGAATATTAGTCTTTTATATGAATCTAATATTGCCTTTTTTATATCTTCAGTAAAAACACCCTTATCATTTTTTATAACCTTAGTATTTAAATAATTTATATCAACATCCTTATTAGGCTCAATTGATACAGTTATTATATCCTCGTTTTCGGCTCTATTAATCGCAAGCACTCTATGAGGTTTAATAGTATTTACACTTTCCTTATAATCATAATAATTCTTATATACTTCATTCTCATCAACAGCATTTTTCTTTAGCTTTGTTGTAATAATTCCATATTTATTTAAATTATTTCTAATTGCCTTACGATAGCTAGCATTATCACTAATCCATTCTGCAATTATATACATTGCTAGGGTTATCGCATCTTCAGCAGTATTAACTTTATCGTTTACATATTTTTGAGCAATCTCTTCTCTTGAAGGTGTAGTAGGGTTAGACATCATTATTTTCGCAAGAGGCTCAAGACCTAAATTAATAGCCTCAGTAGCCTTTGTCTTTTTCTTTTCCTTATAGGGTCTATATAAATCCTCAACCTCGACAAGCTTTCCTGCTGCCATTATTTTATTTTTTAAATCTTCGGTCAAAAGTCCCTTTTCATCAATAAGTCTAATAACGTCTTCTTTTCTTTTAAGAAGATTTACCTCATATTCATAGGCTTTTTCAATTTCTCTTATTTGATTTTCATCCATACCCCCAGTTTGTTCCTTACGATATCTAGCAATAAAAGGTACTGTAGACCCTTCCTCTAGCATTTGTAATACAACCTTCGCATGGTTAATAGTTACTCCAATATTATTTGCAATATTTGTTAATATATCTTCATTCATAAATAATCTCCCTCTTATATAAAAAGGCGTCTACTGACGCCTATTATTCTAATCCTCTTACAAAAGAAATTGCAGAAGTCAATTCAGATACTGTATCACCTGACATATCATCACCATCGTTTGCTCCAAAAGCATAATCACAAACATTATGATTATACATATATGCTAATTGATTAGCACTTCCTAAATTACCTAATGTTTCATTAGATAACGCATCTTTTCCTGCTTTAGTATTAGTATCAACTAAAAAGAAGGCAACGGTATATAATTTTGTTTCCTTTGCATTATATGCTGTTACAGCGTTATAAAGACTTACAACCTTTTCTTCAATTTGCTTATGATCTTTATTATTCTCAGGATCTAATTCATTAGACCAATAATAAATAAATATATGCTCATATTCATTATTTTCAACTATTTCAGATAATGCCCCTGGCTTGATAGTCGCAGAGGTTGGAATATCTTTAAAATAGTTATATGATTCTTCATCCTTAAATACAACAAGTACTAAAACTAAAGTAATTACTGTAGCGATAACTGCTAACCCACCTACAATTGAGCTCCATAATATAGCCCAAAACTTTTTACTATGCTTTTGCTTTTGTACTTTTACTTTTTTAACATTTCTTGCCATTTAAAAGTCAGCTCCTCATAAATATACCTTTTTTATTATATATGAATATTTAATTTTTATCAATATTTTTTAATTTATATTAGATTATCTTTTTTTTAATATAAAAATAAAAGCTAGAAATCTAGCTTTTATATAAATGTTATAGAGTTAAATATATTAATAATATTCTCATTAGAAATATTATTAGATATAATTTCTATTTCCTTATTATGATATAAGATAGTACTACTATTTTCTTGTTTAAAGATTATTCCCTTATCACACAACATAAAATCATTATATATTCTACTTACACCAATATAATCATCCTCTGTTATATCACTTACAACAATTGTATAATTACATTCACCTGTATAAACAAAGATTGACTCATTACTTGTTTTTAAGCTGCTTCCCTCAATCACATATGATACCTCTAGGCTACCTATAATATCAACTACACTACCCTCACCCATAACATTAATTTCATTATTTATTACCTTTGATGCATCAAAATCATCTTCATTAACACTAACATTGAAGACAACACTTTCAAATGTTAAGCTAGATACAACATTATTGTTTTCATCA
Organism: Anaeroplasmataceae bacterium; assembly: GCA_051874255.1. Taxonomy (GTDB): domain Bacteria; phylum Bacillota_I; class Bacilli_A; order Acholeplasmatales; family Anaeroplasmataceae; genus UBA3206. The sequence goes on along the minus strand of JBJEFR010000105.1, from coordinate 909 downwards.
TAATAATTAACACCAATAATACTTTCCTTTTTCTTATCAATAGTTATATGCTGATACTTATAATTATTATGTATTTTATGGTTAATAGTTGATGTTAATACTAATAATCCATCTTCCTCTACATAGCTTTTAGCAGGATCATTTAAATAATCATTAATAACTGATGTTGGAATATAAATATGTGATCCATTACTAGGCCATAATGATTCAAATTTAAATTGTTTAGCAATTGAAGGAGTTAATGCATAAACACCATCAGGATTTCGTAATATAATTTGTTTATTTTCAGCATTTTCACAATTATATGTTACCTTATAGTAATCATCCTTCATATATACTGTTTCAATTGTATAGCTTTTATTATTATCCCTCATATTATTTAATGTCGCAACTGATTTATAGCTACTACAATTAATTATATTATTGCATACATCCGTCACAATAGTATCATTTGATTTATCCTTTTTACAAGCCACAAGACACATAGTTACTAATACACATAACAAAGAAAACCATTTCTTCATTTTAATCACCTCATAGTTTTTCTATTTAATAATATGTACATTTTATTATATTTATGTATAAAGTTAATAAAAAATAAAATAATATAATTGGTGGTGATTATAAATGCTTATAGTACAAAAAATAGCTTTAGTACTTACCATCATTGGTGGTATTAATTGGGCCTTAGTTGGATTACTAGACTTTAATCTAGTAACTTTCTTCTTCCAAGAAGGTAGTATTATTACAAGAATAATATATGTTATTATCGGTATTTGTGCATTATTTAATATTGGATTATTCTTTGTAAGAGGCGGATATGTAAATATAGAATAAAAAAATGACCATTTGGTCATTTCAGACTGTTGACAAAGTAAAAATGTTGACAGTCTTTTCTTTTTGGTTTGA
>JBJEFR010000104.1:0-21516 GCA_051874255.1 Anaeroplasmataceae bacterium | reverse complement strand
GAAGAAAATAATATGTAAATTACCAAAAAGTGAAATAGCCCAAAATGTTGTCCTAGAAAACACAACTCCAATTAATTATATAGAAAAGAAGGATTTACTTGATGAGGCTATGAAGCTTGATAAAATTGATCCCTTTGATTCATTAGTTTTAAATTCTAATAATTTTATTGCAAAAGAATATAAAAGAAGTGATGGTAAGGAGCAATTAATAGGTATTCGTTTTGAAAGAGATGTTCATAAAAATCTTGATGTAAATGACCCTATTTATAATCATCAAAAATACGCTGTAAGCAAGTTTTTTAGAGATTTTAGAGGTGTTGGAATTCTAGCTGATGAGGTTGGAATGGGAAAAACAATTGAGGCTGGAATGATTTTAAGTGAGCTTGCTGAAAGAAAGCTTATTTCGAGTGTTTTAATTATTACCTCATCAGAGGAAAACCGAGATAATTGGGTAATGGAGCTTACAAATAAATTTGGTCTTTTTGAACTAGATGACGATGGTAATCCGATTTATGATGACGTTCGTGATGAAAGAGATATTCTAAATTTATGTGATGATGGATTTATTACAAAACCAATTGTCATGGTAATGGATGATTTTGTAAGATTAAATGCTTCAAGAATTTCACATATTTGCTTTGATTTAATTATAGTTGATGAGGCTCATAATTTTGATGAATCAGACTATGGTAAAAAGGGAATGAAAAACCTTCGAGAGCTAATGACTATAAAAAAAGAAAAAAACAAACCATATTGCTGTCTTCTTTCAGGTACTCCTCATAAAGGAAATCTTGATTCAATGTTTCCTTTATGGTACTTTATGAAATCTGATTCCTTCTCTTCAGAGGAGGAAGCTCATGCCCATTATACAAACTATTTATGTCATAATACCTCAACTATGGCTGAATATATTGAATATTATAGACAAAAGCATCTATTTAATAATAAAAAATATAGAGAGTATAAGGATCGTAGAATTAATGAAATAATTCCAGATAAAAAGGATGTTATTAGAAGAAATAATCTATATGTAAATGATGTTATCATTAGAAATGAATTTTTAGATGATTATGAAAATGAAGAGCTTCTTAATCAAATTAATGAGGATGCAAGAAATAATTATTATGGATTAATTAATTCATTTATGATAAGAAATCACCGTAGCCTTGTCGCAAGTGATGCTAAAAGTGGTTCATTAAGAAAAGCCTATAATTATTACTATATTCCTTTATATGAAACAACTAATACACACCCAACAATTACGGTTGGTGGTAATGATTTTTATAATGGTAAATCCTATGATATTACCCTAAATAGCGATAATTTTTCTGCTCCTGATGCGATTGTGTTTAATAATGAGCATATAAGCATAGAGGATTTTTTAAATAAAGTACTAAGAAATGATAAAAAGAATTTAAGAACTATAAAAGGATGTAAAAATAATATCATATTCTCATTTTTAAAGACTCTAAATGCCTTTAAGGAGGGAAATAAGGGAGATAGCGTAAATCAATACATCATTAATTATAAGTATTATAATCAAGCCCTAAGTATTGTTAGTGATGATATTTTTGATAACATTATTTTAACCTATGCGCATACTGATGAGGAAATTTTCGAATTAAAGGCAGAAGAGTTTGTTAAAATTGTTTCTATGCCTAACAATATTAAAAATCAAATAATTGTTTTCTTTGATTATGAACAAACAAGCTTCTTTGATGAAATGACTATGCTTATAGATTATTTAAAAAAGAAGCATACTGATGTATACAATAGATTAATTATTGATAAAGGACAGGGAGTTGAGGCCAAAAACTTCGAATATAAGAAGGATGGTATTTTACTAGCATCATATGCCCTTAGTCAAAGTGCTAATTTACAATTTTGTCATACTATAATAAATTTTTCTATATCAAAAAGTCCTATAATAATGGATCAAAAGATTGGAAGAATTGATAGAATTGGTCAGTATAATGATATGCAAGTATATACTCTTGCGAGATTAGATAAGCTTGAGGGATATATCGCAACCCTATTTAATAGTATTAAACTATTTTCTGGATGGAAGGATGATATTATTTTAGTTACAGGGTGTGATAACAAGAATACTGATATAAAAATCTGTGATGATTGTCAATCTGTATATAGAGATAATACTGGATCAATGGTAACTTGCCCAAGCTGTGGTGGAGAGCTTCAAAAGCTTGAGGTCCATGATAATTATAGATGTAGTAATGATAGCTGTTCATATACCTTCTTAAGAAAAACAAGATTTCTAGATAATAATAAAATTAATAAAGCCTCTGGATTCTCATATTGTTGTCCAAATGGAGAAAAGCTAGAAAGATATGTAATAAATAATAAAGAAATATTTTCTTGTCCAAAATCTTGTTTACTTTCTCATTGTCAAAGAGAAAATAAAGAGGATTGCAAGTTAGCCTATAATCTAGATACCTATTCAACAATAAACCAAAAAATTAAAGTATGCTTAGAATGTAATAATAAGTTTTGTAATTCTTGTTCAAGTATGATTAATATTTTTGGTTATGATATGAAGGGTAATAAGGTTTCATCAGGCTGTGTAAGTTGTGCTTCTAAGCCAGATTGTTTCTTTTTATTTGATAAATCAAGACCTGTATGTCCTATGTGTGGTAGTGCGCTTGAAACGATTGTTCCAGCAACGTTTGATGAATTTGCCTCATATATATGGACCGATGAGCATTTTATAGATGATTTTATTATGGAAACTAAAAAAATAAAATCAATCGTAAATGCTTTAAAGCTAGAGGATAGGAGGTAAAACTTATGAATATTGTAAAAGTTAAAAGCTCCTTAGAATACGAAATGCTTAAGGATTTAATTAATGATAACCAGGATAGTATTTATGTTAATGATGATGGTCAAATAGTAAACGATGATACACTCTATGTTTTAGATACTCATAGTAGTAATAATGATAATAATGACCTTAAGAATGATAAAATATTTACTAGATTTGATTCCTTTTATTCAAAGGAACAAACAATTGATACTTGGGATACCTTAAAAGCTTATGTAATAGATCATTTCTTTAAAAGAAGAAATTTCTTAGTATATAATCCTATTTTTCATGAGCTAAAAAAGGAAGAATATGAAAGTATAATCTTATCTTATTTTAAAACCTATACTCCAATTAATACTAATGATTTAGTTATTATTGAAAAGGATGAATCAAATGAATCATTAATATATGAGGTGGCAGTAAAAATACCTTTTAAGTTTTTTGGAAATCCAATATATGTTATTAATAAATTCTATTTTGATAGTAATTTAAATTTATTATCATCAAATGCCTCAAGGGATATTTATGAGGATATAAAGAATAATAACAATAATACAGAAAAATCACAAAATAATAATCTTATTAATTATGAAATAAACTCAGATATGGTTAATATTATGAATGAAAAAATAATTGATAAGATGAAGGATGGCTTCACTGATTATTTAGTAGGAGAAGCTTATGACATATTTAATGAAAAGACAGAAGATTATATTGATAATAATAAAGAAATAATAATTGAATGCGGAATGCCTAAAATTAGATATATAGCAGTAATGAAGGTATTTAATAAGAAATTTATTATTAAAAATAGATTAACAGCTGAATATTTATTTGAATGCTCAATTAATTCAAGTAACAAGGCAACCTTCAAATGTCTTCAATGTGGTCAAGATGGTATCTTATCTGGAGATATTATTAATATTTATAGTAAGGATAGTGATAACAATAAAATTATTACTCCAATGAATATTAATCTTAAAGAGCGTGTTAGTGATGAGTATTTAGCTAACGATTTTGGATATCATGTATTTAAAAATAAGGATTGTCTAGATTGTTCAAGATATGTATGTGCAAATACAATAATAAAATGCTCATCATGCAATAAAAAAATGTGTAATGATTGTATTAAACCAGATTATGTAGTAAAAAATAGTGACTATTTACTTCATAAATCATGTGCCTTCTTTAATAAGGAAACCTTAAGCTTTGTACCAAAAAATGAGGTTATGAAGTGTGCATTATGTAAAAGAGAATATTCTAATTCAAATAAATATGATGATAAATATTGTCTTCTTTGTGGACCGATTGTAAATTTTGATTCGTTAGATAATTCTTCAAAGAAACAATATTATGACTTATTTGACATTCATAAGAATATGTTTGGCTTTAGAAGTAGAAGTAAACAAAATATATGTAATGAAACTATAAATGGTATTTTATTTAAGATAAATCAAAAGTATTATTTCTTAGACAAAATGAAATATGATTTAGAAAAAGATGAAATAAAATTTATTGAGGTAAAGGAGGAGAAACGATGATAAAAAGTAAAAAAGCTTCCTTTGACTATGAAAAAAATAAAATATACGTAAAAGATATAGCCCTTGATTCAAGTAAAAAAATGGGAACTAACAGTAAGCCTATGAGTATATTTATGATAGCAGTTTTGGTGTTAGATTTTATTGTATTTTTATTATGGACATTATTTATTAGATATATACCAATTGTATTAGTATCTACTGCCTTTGTTTTAACAGATGTATATTATTTAATTTTTACATTTCATATGAATTATAAAACCAAATATCATAAAAAATTTGATTTTATATATTTCTTCATTGAGTTTACACTAGTAGCACTTGCCACTTTGTTTTTGCTACAAGAGCCAATATTATCAAAAAGTGCATACATATATATAGCATATAAGGTTCCACTTTTAGTTATCTTTTTAGCTATTAAGGCCATAATTGTTAAAAAGAAGATATCAGTTGTTAATATTATCTTTTCAGCAATAGGTGGAAGTGTTTTACTTGGTTCACTTGCCCTAATAATAAATTTCTCATTTATTCAAAATAGAGTATTTGAGGGCTATGCCGTAGCTTCTTATTTATTAGAAGATAATAATATTTCAGTAGTTGGATACTATGGTGGAATAGGTAATAAAATTAAGATAGAGGATAGTGTTTATGGAATCCTTGTAAGTGATGTTACTGCAGATATTTTTGATTCAGATAAGGATGTATATTTACCATCACATAAGGTATCTATTGAGGTAAATGCTAATAATAAAACTAATAAAATAATAGTACCTAAGGATCTTATAAATACATATAGACAAGAGCTTTATTCTAAAGATTCATTAAAATCAGTATATAAAAGAGTAATTCCTCAGTGTGAGGAAGGCTATAGCTATGTTATATTAAACTATAATCATTTTGATAATTATCCAACAAATGTTTTACCAGTTGTAATATTAAAAAATGGTGATATATATGATAGCTCAAATCTAGGCTATTATTTAAGCGCATATAGTGAGACTAATGATTTAGAATATTGTTATAACAATGGAAATAGACATATTACCTTATTAAGTGAAAATATTATTGATAAGCCAATAAATGAATCTAAAATTGTTGATATTGATTATGAAAAGGTATATCGAGTAAATGTTGAAAATAATTATGATTTAGATATCGAAACCTGGAAGGGACAATATTATTTTACCCAATCATCATGTAATTTTAGATTTGATCCCCCTACTGAATCAGTAGCTGTTTCAGTTTTTGTAGGTGAAAATGAAAAAATTAATAATAGTGATGAACTATATAATTATGTGAAACTTTATGATGATACAAATGTGAAGGTTAATCTTGAGGTGTTAGGTTTTTCTTGGTATTCGTATGATTTTAGTAAGAGTGTTTATACTTATGAGGATGAGATTAAATTAAACTATGATTTTCGACATATTGATAGTGTGGATTTAAGCTATAAATTTAATGAAATTGATCTTAATGCTAACTCTAAAACTCATTCATTAGGAGTACTTAGTGTTTCAGATTCAGGTTTATATAAACTTGAGGTAACAGTAACTGATAAAACGTATCCAGTAATATCAAAGACCTTTGAATTTAGTATAAGATTGGTAATAACTCCTTATAAAATAGCGTATCCAATGCAGATTTTAAGTTCTCTTACTTACAATGGAAAAGAACAAAATCCATACGGTACTATAAATAAAAGATTAACAATGATAGATGGTACTTATATTAATGCCGGTCAGCATAATACTACCTTTGTAATTAATGATAAGGAAAATTATACTTGGCCAGATGGAAGTACTGATGATTATGTTGATACATGGACTATTGAAAAAGCATTAGTAAATAATCCTAAAGAACAAACATTCACATATGATGGTGAAGAACATGGATTTGAAGAAACAGAATATTATACTGTTACAAATGGAAAAAAAATTAATGCCGGAAGCTATCAAGCAACTCTTACATTAAAGGATAGTGTAAATTATGCTTGGAGTAGTTATAGGTATTCCCCTGAAACTATTGGTTTTTATGTTATTAATAAGGTTCAGGTTGAAATTCCAAATTCACAAGTATTTACGTATGATGGAATGTTACATGGATATGAAGAAACAGAATATTATACTGTTTCTAATGGAAAAAATATAAATGCAGGAAGCTATGAAGCAACCTTCACATTAAATGATAGTACAAATTATGAGTTTACTGATTCAAGTGCAATAAAAAAGGTATCATATGTAATTAATAAGGCTAAAGTAGATATTCCAAATTCACAAGTATTTACGTATGATGGAATGTCACATGGATATGAAGAAACAGAATATTATACTGTTTCTAATGGAAAAAATATTAATGCTGGAAGCTATGAAGCAACCTTCTCATTAAATGATAGTGTTAATTATGAGTTTACTGACACAAGTGCTGTAAAATATGTATCTTATGTGATTAATAAAGCTAAAGTAGAAATTTCTACACCAAAGACATTAGTTTATAACGGAAATACGCAGGTAGCAATAGAAGAAAATGAATATTATTCAGTAATAAATGGTGATGCTTTAAATGCTGGTGATTACAAGGCAACTATTGTCTTGAAGGATTCAAATAATTATTGTTTTAGTGATAATACTATTACAAGTAAAGAGATTAGCTTTACTATTTTAAGAAAACAAATAGAAAAGCCTACCATTGAATATGTTGTATTTACATATGATGGAAATACTCATAGTGTAGCTACTAATGGTACTGGTTATTATGTAAGTGATGGTACTAATACAGAGGTAGGAAAGTACGAGGCTACTATTACATTAGATAGTAATTATTGCTGGTTAGATGGAAGTATTGATTCCTATACTATTTCTTATGAAATAGTTACAGAATAAAAGGAGGTATATTATGAAATGTCCATATTGTCAAAAAAATGTGACAAAGGCTATAATTGATCATAATTTTAGTACATATTGTGATTCATGCTATACTCCTCTTTTAGGGCTTGTATCTTTAGAAAAATATTCAAAGAATATTCATTATTCAGCACTTAATATTGCTGATTTTAGCAAATCAGAAATTTATTATAATGATCCAAGTATGTCAAAAGAGGAAGCAATAAAATTTTGTAATTTATCTGCCTTTGATGGAAACCCTGATGCAATACTAAATATGGGTTATTACCTAGAAAATGGTACTATTAATGGAAATAAGGAAGAATGCCTTATGAAGGCACTTGAATGCTATTTAAGTATAGCTATATATGATAGTTTAGTATTTGATGAGGTGAAAAAAATATTAAAGCATAATATTGAAAGAAACCCCTCATTTAATATTGATGAGAATAAAAAAATTATTAGTGATGCTATATATAATACTATTTGTATATTATCAAATAATGAATTTAGTAATATATTTTCAGGTAATAAACAGGGTGAATTTATAAGATTATTAGTAGATCTAGCTAAAAATAAATATCAAATAAAAGAAATTTTAGAACTAGATGAAAAAGAAGAAGAAATGCTATCAGAAAATGTATATAATACAACTGATACAAAGGTAAACATTGATAATTTTGATAATTGTCTTGAAAGATTATCAAAGAAAAATATTGATTTTCTTTTTTCAATATATGAAATGTCAGGATATGAATTTATTAATAAATTTGAAGCATTTTTAAATAATAATAAAAGATTTCTAGAATCATTTTCAGTATGCTATAAAAATAAGGGTGATGTTGTACATATAGTTAATAAAAATGATTTTAATATGAAAAAGGAAAGTATAAAGGTTATTGAAGTTATAACAGTTATTATATCTAAAAATAAAAACATCAAAAGAGGATTTAGTTATTTAGAAAAAGGTCTATTAGATAACCTATCTATAAAAAAAGGTAAGGTAACCTTCAGTATAAATAAGTTTAATAGATTTATTAGAAATATAAATTTGGAAGAATATTTTGGAAATTTCTGTTTTAATGATATAATAATAGAGACAATTAATTCCAAAAGATTGTCAAATGAAAACAAATTTAAAGAAATAGTAGAGTATAGTGTGTAATTTGGGAGGTCAAATTATGACAGAATTAGAAATGAAATCTCATGTAAGAGAAATATTATCAACAATTGATTATAGGTATGATAGAAGAATTAAGGATTCATTTTGGAAAAGTGTGTCAAATGAACAATCTATTGGAGTAAATATTCCACAAACTGCGTATGATACATTTATTAAAATAGTAAGGGATTCTATTGATAAAACAAGTAAAATAGATAGTACTGCAGAATCATATATCAAGGAGCTTTTATTACTATGGAATGAATGCTTAGTAGAAAATTCTAGCTTTGATGCTTCTAATCAATTAAGTAAAATTGAAAAAATAGGTTTAAAAATTAAGACAAGACAAAAGGAAAATTATCTTGATAGTGCAATATCTAATATTGATGTTACCTTAACTGATATTAGACAAACAGCTGATAGAAATAAAACTGATGAAACCTATAAAATTAATTTGTTAGAGGAACAAAAGCAAATTTTAAAGACAAAGGTTATATGTGTTAACACACGAGAGGCAGGAGAATGCTATCAAGCTATTATAAAATCTTTGAAGGCTATAAGACAGGCTGTGTTAAATAATATTAGCTATAGAAGAGAAGAGGAAGAAAAACTTAAAGAAGCTGTAGAAAGATGGGTTAATCTTACTAAGAGTAAGAAAACCTTGTTCAAAAACGATAATGCCTCTATTGAAACTTTCGAGGGTGATAATTTAACCTATAATATAAAGTTTGAAGAGGAAAAAACATATTTTAATGACTTGATTAATCTTATAACATCTAGAGTAAGTAAGCAGCAACAGCTTATTACTGAGGCTGAGGAGGCAGAGCAGGAGCTTGCTAAAAAATTTGCAAACCTACAAAGCCTATATAAAGCTGGAAAAATCCCTATGGAGCAATTTGTACGTGTTGCTGATCCTATTAAAAAGGAATATGATATGGCTAAGAATAATACAGCAACAAGAAGAGCTGCGACTGCAGGTAGTTTAGGTAATGCTTCACTTATTAGTAATAGCCTAAAGAATTTGATTATTCTTGTTGATTCCTGCTCATTATCAACAAAGGAAAAATATGATATTCTACATAAAATTGATGCTCAAAAGGTTATGCAAGGAATGTCATTAAATGATGACTCTATAAAGTTTTTCTCATATTTGAAAAAGGTAGAGAAGATGCTTACTGAAAATATCCAATATTCAAATGCTTTATATGATAAGTTCATAAGAGAGCGTATGCTTGCAAGTAATCCATATGATCTTAACCCTTCATTTGAATTACAAACTGAGGATGATATTAAAGCAAGGGCTGCTGAGCTTATGGGTATGGAGGTTAATGTTAACCAAGATATTAATGAAGAGGCACAACAAGAGCCAGAAAGCGAATATACAGATGAAGAGCTAAAGAAGCTTTTAGATGGAGGATTGTAGGATGAAAGAAGTAGAAAAGGATTATGATGAGGAATTCGAAGAAGAATTCAAGGAATGGAAGGAAGGCCAACAAAGAGAAAAGGCTAAGCTTCAGGTTAAAAATAATTTAGCAAAATTCGAAAAGAAACGTGCTGAAATGGTTGATATGTATGTTGAAACTATTAATAAGTATGGTCCAGAGCATAGAGTATCAAAAATCTATTTTAGTATGCTAAAATTCTTTGAGAAGATGTATGAAATTGTTAATGAGCTTGTTACTGTTCAACAGGCATTACTTGCTATTGATGACTTAAACTATGTAATGGAAAATACATTTAAGTCTCTTGATTTAGTACTCAATTCTAAATGGAATAAAAAAAGAGTATCTGGCTTCTATAGATGGAGACAAACTCGTAAAATAAGAAAATATGTTAAGAATTGCTATAGACGTTTAGAGACAGCACAAGCTGTTGGAGATGCAATGGTTAAGTCAATTGATGGATTTGGATTTAACAAGAGCAAAGAACAAGAGAGTAATGTTATTGATGAAAATACACTTAATATGGAAACAAGAAATTTAATTGCTCAATCACAGGCAAGATATAACAGAAGTAACCCAAGTGCTGCCGAAGACGCTATTAACATGTCAAATACTGCATCAGCTCCACAAAATGGTCCTTCAGCACCAAATAGTAATGGCACAACTATTTCAGGAGATGCTGGAGATAATCCAGAAATTTAGTTAGGAGGCTATTATGCAAGCACAACAAAATGATACAGTATTGCAACTTAAAAATGAGTTCGCTCAAGCTAAAACACAGCTTGTTGTTGAGGCAAAAAAGTATAAGGCAAAGAAGGATCCAGATGTTGAAGATAAAAAGGCTATGCGTGCTGCTATTGCTAAATGCAGTAATCTGGCTAAAAAGCTTAGTGAAGCAGTAGATGATCCACAATTACGTGAAGCTTATAGAAAGGATTTCTTGTATTACGTTGAAAAATCTCAGCAGTATGGTTCAACTGTTAAGGGTGAAATTCCTAAAACTAAGCTTGCTGATGTAAAGGGACTAAAGGATGTTAAAAGCTTAATTTATAACTTCATTCATTTGACAAAAAATCCTGAAATATTAAAGGCATATAAGCTTTCATCAGGTCTAGGACTTTTAATGTATGGACCTCCTGGTACGGGAAAAACTTTAATTGCAGAGGCTATCGCAAATGAACTTCAGGTACCATTCTTTCTTGTTACACCATCAGATATATTCAAATCACATGTTGGTGAAAGTGAAGAGGCTGTAAAGATGCTATTTTATGATATAGAACAATGTGAGGAGGGGGCCGTATTATTTATTGATGAATGTGAAAGTATTTTTTCACGTCGTGATGAAAATACTGAAAGGTATCAGGCTGCCGTTACAACTGAGCTCTTACAGCGTATGAATGGTTTTGGTGTAAATGGAGATAAAAGAGTTATTATTGCTGCAACAAATCGCCCTGAGATGATTGACCCGGCTTATTTACGTTATAAAAGATTTAGTAATGTAATATTAGTTGACCTACCTGATAGAGAGGCTATGACAGCTATTATTGAATCAAAGCTTAAGGGAATGCCTATTGATCCTAGTGTAGATGTAAAAACACTTGTTGATATAGCTATGGAAGAGGGAAGAAATTTATCAGGAGCTGATATATCAGGTATAATTGAAACTACAGCCTTAAAGGCTATTGATATTATAAGAGAGAAAAATCTTGATGCTCCTATTCCTTTGACATTAGATATGTTTAAGGATTCATTTGATAAGCATCTTCAATCTATATCAGATGAGGCTTTAGCACAATATCATAATTTTAAGGTAGAATAGATAGACCATTTATGGTCTATTTATTATAATAATCAATATTTTTGTTTATAATAACTAAAGGATGGAAGTGATTTGATTGAAGACTAGGCTAAGAATAATATTATCTACACTTGTTTTAATATTTTTTGTATTTTCTTTATCAGCCTGTGATTTATTTACTAAGGAAAGAGATAAATATGATCCAGCAACAGGCTATTTTAAAAGTGATAAGCTTGACTGTAGAGTAGACGAAAGCTATTTTCAAATGGTTGATGGTAAAAAGGCTAAGGTAGATGAAAATCTTATAACATGTATTGATTTTGAATCATTTTCTTCATTATGGAATGAAACATATTATTACTATATGGTAATTGAAAAGGAATTTGTTAAGGCTAAGATAGCATATCATATGAGTATGAATGAAACTAATGATAATAACTATCAAACTATTTTAAGCTATTATTTAGATTTTAACACCTGGATTATTGATACTATTATTAATGTTTCTAATTCAAACTATCGTTCTAGCTTTTTCTCAGATATGTCAGAGGAAGAAATAGATAGCTATATTTCAAAATTATCTCAAAATGATAAAGAAGAGGATAATGAATATAATAAGAATTTATTAAAATATGAAAATGAGCTTTATTCAATATCTAAGGATGAATATAATGCTTTAGGAAGTAGTATTTATAAGAATGTTGTTAGCTTAAATAATTCATATGCAAAGTTAAAAGGCTATGATAATTACATTTTATATATAAATGATTCTTATAATAGAGATTATTCATTAGAAGAAATCGAGCTTGTTATAAGCTATATTAAACAATATATTGTTCCACTTTTAGTTAAATATCATAATGAATTTATCAATTACAAGGAAAATGAAAAAGAGGCATATGTTGATTTTTTTAATTTACTCTATAATCCATTTGCGAAAAATAGGAATTATTTAGATGAATATGCTAATTACTTATCAGGTGATTATTTAACATACTATAACGATTTATTTACTAATGGTCATTATTTTTTATCAAACCTAGAGGATGCATATAATGGTGCATATACATCTATTTTCTATGATCGAAATAGGTATATGTATTTTGGACCTGATTACCAAGGAATAATGACATTTACACATGAATTTGGTCATTATGTCTCAGGTATGGAAAACTCTTCTGATATCCTTGATGTTAATGAATTACAATCACAAGGTAATGAGCTATTATTTATAAGCTATCTTGATCAACAATATGATGATACAGCTATAGATATCCTTAAAACCTACTATATATATAAATTATTATATGATATAGTAGAGGCAATGGTAGTATATGATTATGAAATGTATGTTTATGAAAATAATATTTTAGATGAAACAGTATATTCTTCTTTATATAAAGAAATCGCATTATCATATGGAGATAATGAATTAATTACTTCAATTGCAAATAATATTGATTATTGGATAAGTCCATGTATTTCAAGTAGTGGATATTATATTAGCTATTCAGTATCCGCTTTATCAGCCTTTTCATTATTCTCTGATGGGTATCAAGAGGATAAGGGAAAGAATGAATATCTAGAAATAATAAAATCTAAGGATTTAGGATTAAAAGAATTATGTAATGAAGTAGGACTTTTAAGCCCTTTTGTAGAAGAAAGTTATATAACTTTATCTGAAATCTTAGGATAAATTTTTCAAACAATTTAACTTTTTTTTAAAATTATTGAATAAATATTTTAAAAAATGGGATATTTAATAGAAATTATCCCATTTTTTTGTTATTATAATATTAGAGGGGTTATAAGGACGGAGATAGTATGATTAAAGAGATAATAAAAAATTACGATGATTCATATTGTTATGATTCTTTGACTAAACTTTATAATAGACAAATAATAGAAGAATATGCTTCAATGCTTATTGAAAAAAACATAAGCTTTTCACTTGTTATAATTGATATAGATAATTTTAAGTATGTTAATGATTCATATGGACATATCCAGGGTGATAAGGTATTAGTGTCAGTAGCTGATAGTATTTTAAATACAATTGGCGATCATGGAATAGTAGGACGTTATGGTGGAGATGAGTTTATAGCTGTAATTGATGCTGTTGAGTATGAGGATTTATGGAATTTACTTCATGATCTAGCCTTTGGTGTAAATTACATTAAAAATGAAGAGTTACCTTCACTTATGCTATCAATAACAATAGGTACCTCAAGATTCCCTTTAAATTCAAACAAATATGAAGATTTATTTGAATTTGCTGATAAAGCATTATATAGAGGTAAAATGAAGGGAAGAAATTGTTTCATTATTTATCTTCCTGAAAAGCATGCAAACATTGATTTAAAGACTCAAAAGGATAAATCATTTAGTTCAATGTATCTTCACGCAAAGGTTTTTAACTTTTTAACAGTTGATGATTTGAATTCAGGGATTTCAAATTTATTTAAATATTTAGTAGATTATTTAATGCTTGACCATATTTGTATAAATACCTCTAAACTAGAGTATTCTTTTAATCATAAGCTTTGTAATCAAGAATTTGAAATTATTAACACTGATTTAATTAAAAGTATTTCTGATAATAGTGGTCTTGTTTATAATAATTTTGTTGACGCTCAAATGACAAATAAAGAGTTAAAAGAAACTCTTTTAAAACAAAATATTCATGCTTGCTGTTTTATTAAAATAGAAGCCTATGGTAAATATTATGGATATTTAAGAGCTGATTCATTAAGTGGTAATGGAAGAATATGGCAAACATCTGAGCTTGATTTATTAGTAACAGCTGCAAAGACAATTGCTATTATTAAGGCATTAACAGAAAAATAAATATTTAATAAAAGACGATTTTATCGTCTTTTATTTTGGCCTATTTCATATTATTAATCAGGTGATATTATGAAAAAAGTATATATTAGTACCTTCTTAATTTTGTCCTTGGTTGGTATTGTTATGATATATAGTGCATCAAGTGTATGGGCTTCATATAAAATGAATAATGAATACTATTATTTAATAAGACAAAGTATTTTTTTTGTAATAGCCTTAGTAATGTTTTTTATTACAAGTAGGATAGATTATAGATTATATAAGAAATACAGTAATATTATTTTAATAATATCACTAATATTACTAATAATAGTTTTAATACCAGGAATTGGGATTAAAAAAAATGGAAGCAGAAGCTGGATTGGATTTGGCTCATTTACTATTCAACCATCAGAGCTAATGAAAATAGCCTTAATAATTTTTACAGCAAAATTCTTATCAAATAATCCTGGTATTTTAATTAAATTTAAAAATATGCTTTTATATTCAATAGTAGTAGGAATTATTTTTTTAATTATAATGCTAGAGCCTGATTTCGGTACTGGAGCAATTATCGTAGCTAGTATTATATGTATGATGATTATTGGTTTAATAAAAAAAAGATATATCGTTTTATCTGGCATTTTTATAATTATTGGTGTTGCGATATTGATAAGTTTTGCAGCTTATCGTATGAAAAGAATAGAGGCATATATTGATCCTTGGAGTGATCCTTTAGGTTCTGGTTTTCAAATTATTCAAAGCTTATATGCAATATCACCATCAGGCTTATTTGGGTATGGTCTTTTTAATAGCAGGCAAAAGTATTTTTACCTACCAGAGCCTCAAACCGATTTTATTTTTGCGATATGCCTTGAGGAATTAGGAATTATTGGAGGAATAGCAATTTTAAGTATGTTTTTAATTTTAATATATATAGGCTATAGGCTAGCATTAGAAATTGAGGATATGTTTGGAATGTATTTAGCCTTTGGTCTTACATCCTTATTATTAATTCAGGTTTTTATTAATATAGGAGTAGTAATTGGATTATTACCAGTTACTGGTGTTACACTACCATTTTTATCATATGGTGGCTCAAGTCTTATAATAACCTTCATTATTATGGGAATCATGGTTAATATAATGAATAATAGTGAAAAAGATTTATTAATTGATAATAAAATAGAAAAAAACCAAAAAAATTTAAAATCACCTTTTTTGAATAAATTTTATAAAAAAACTATAGATAAATAACTATTTTTTAAAATAAAGTATAGTTATTAAAGAAATTTGATAAAAATGGCTTAGTAGAGACATTTACTTGATTTGATAAATAAAAATTCAAGTATATAATTCATAATATGGTGGTGTATTGTACTGCAGGAGGAAATGATGAACAAAAAGCACGTTGGTGGAACGATGGACGTGTAAAGCAAAAAAAGGAGGGCAAGATGGAATATCTTGTCGTGATGATATTAGCACTTGTGCTAATCGTCATACTAGATGGTAGACTAAAAAAAGTAACCATTAGGTAATTTTAGTACCGCGTTCATTGTTTCCAAATGCGAAAAGGGAAGGTTGCAGCCTTCCCTTTTTTGTATTTTAGTATCACGTCCATCGACATTTATATTGTATGCGATAATTTGTGAATAATCAATAGGAGATTATTATGTATTACTATATGAAAAAAATTAAAAGATTCACATGCTATTTTTTCATTAGTTCTGTTTTACTAATATATTTTTTATAAATACTGTAGAGTATTATTATTCATATTATAAAAAATAATGTTAAAATGGTAAAAAATAAAACAGATTACTCTGTTTTATTATCTAAACTATTCTCTACCATAGTATTAGTATTTATATTTTTGTTAATATCTGTATTTTCAGGCTTATTATGCTCAAGACTGATAGTCGCAAAGCCTTGTTTTTGTTTTTTAAGATCAAAGAATCCAATTATTGAAATAATTAAAGCTCCTGCTAAATCTAAGGCTAAATCCTTCATGGTATCTCTTAATGCAGCATGACCTACTAAAGGAATACCCTTATCTAGTGTTCCAGTTGTTTCTAGGTATTGTTGTGAATTAAGACCAAATAATCCGTCAACAGAATATTCGATTAGCTCCCATACTGAACCAACAGCTAGCGCAAAGCACACAACCCAAATTGATACAAATAAAGGAGAGAACTTTATTTTGTCTCCATCGATATTATTGAAGGTATTAATTATTGCATATCCTAAAATTCCAAGAAGTACTCCAGATGCACCATGTAAAATAGAATCCCACCATTTAAATCTAGCATAAAAATCTAATACATCTCCTAAAATGATAGCTCCAAAACAAAATACTACGTATATTATTTCCATTATAGCTGGAATTTTAATATGAATAACTTTATTTAATATATTTGGTAAGAAAATAAGAACTATCATTATAACGGTTTGAAGAATCATAAAGATTAAGCGGCTCTTAGATGCAACATCCTTCACTAAAAAGATAGATACAATATCAGCAATTAAAGATAATATACACAATACTAAAATTACTGTTGAGAATTTAGTTAATTTTCTTTTTTTCATTTTTATCCCCCTTTTTTCTAGATTTTATCACAAGTTTTTTTTTATAACAATATTATTTGAAATTATGTGAAAATATGTAAGAGAATAATAGGATTATTTCTTTACTTTAGTAGATTTTTATAATAAAATATTTTATAGGAACTAAAGGTGATATATATGATAAGAATAATTGCAGATTCTGGTTGTAGCATCAAGCAGGATGAAAAAGATAAATATAATTTAGATATTATACCTTTACAAATATTATTAGATGGTAAGGAATATAAAGATGGAATTGATTTATCTATGGATACATTTTATGATATTTTAATTAATAAAAAACAATTTCCAAAAACTTCATTACCATGTCTAACAGATGTTGAGGATCTAGTTAATAGTTATACAAGTAATGGTGATGAGGTATTTATTATTACAATATCATCAGGAATATCAGGAACAAATAATGCTTTAAAGCTATTATTTCAAGAAAATGATAAGGTTCATATAATTGACAGCAAGTGTGCAGTTGGTGGAATGAGATTTATCGTTGAATGTATAAATAAAAATAAGGAATTACCAGTATCAGAAATTTTAAAGAAGATTGATGAATTAATTCCTCGTATTGTTACTATGGCAATTCCAGAAACCCTTGAATATCTACATAGAGGTGGAAGATTAAGTAAGATTGAAATGATCTTAGGTAGTCTTTTATTAATAAAGCCTGTTATTGGATTTAAGGATGGTAAGGTTAGCGTTTTAGCTAAAAAGCATGGAATTAATAATAGTATGAAATATGTTGCCCAGGAATTAAAGAATATGGGGCTTGATGATGATTATGGTATTATTGCTTCATATACTCATAATAAAGAAAATGTTTTAAAGCTTATTAAAAATACTGACCCAGAGATTGCTAGCAAGGTATATTGCTTTGATGATTTAACTCCAGCAATTGCTTGTCACTGGGGTCCTAATGCCTTCGGATATATATTTGTAAAAAAGTAGAATATTAAATAAAAAACCTTCTAATAATAATTAGGAGGTTTTTTTTATCCTTTTATATCATATATATCTTTGGGGTGAAACTTTTGAAAATAATATTTACTGGTGGAAAAACAGGTGGTCATATTATTCCTTTAATTAGAATAATAGAAAATATTAAAGCTGATATTTATTATATTGGTAATATAAATAGTCTTGAGGAAAGAATATGTAAAACAAATAATATTACCTTTATTGGCTATGATTATAATAAAAAATATGCTTCATATAAATTTCTTAAGAAAAAAATAAAAGAAATATCTCCTGATATAATGATTTCATCTGGAGGATATGTAGCATTTATTCCCTTAATAATTGCTAGAATCTATAAAATTGACTATTATTTAATAGAAGAAAATGCAACTATGGGCTTATGTAATAAATTTTTTAAAGGAAAGGCAAAAAAAGTCTTTTTATCATTCCCTTTAAAAAAAATGAGTAAAAATATGATTATTAGTGGCAACCCATCAGGGAATATGAATATAAATAAGTATGAGTATAGTCTAGATAAAACTAAAATAAATATATTAGTTATTGGAGGTTCATTAGGAAGTAAGGATTTATGTGAAATAGCATATAATTTATCACTAGAGTTAAATGATAAATATAAAATAATACTAATTAGTGGAAGATATTTTACTGATTATTATATGCTTAGCTCGCATAATTTAATAATCTATGAATATATTGATAACCTTCATAATTTAATGTATCATGCCGATATTATTATATCTCGAGCTGGAAGCTCAACGATATTTGAGGCTTTAAAGCTTAAAAAGAAATTAATATTAGTACCATCAAGAATGGTCAAGGATGACCATCAATATAAAAATAGTATTTATATAAAGGAACATAATTTAGGTTATTTACTTGAGGATAATATTATGGATTTAATACTCGATAATAAAGATTTAAAAAGGGATGATATTATTTTAAATAGTGCTTTAGATATTATTTTAAAGGAAATTGGTTATGGAATTTAAGGAATATGTTTTAAATAATAATTTAGGTGAAATTTTAGAAAATATTGATCTTTCCTACCTTACAACAATAGGAGTAGGTGGAAAATGTAAATATCTATATTTACCTAACAATATTAATTCTTTATGCTTAGCTTACAAATATTTATATATTCATGAAATAAAATCCTTTGTAATAGGAAAAGGAAGTAATATTTTACATATAAGTGATTATTATGATGGAGTAATTATAAGTCTAAAGCTTCTAAAGAAAGAAATTAATTTATATGATAAATATTTAGTAGTATCAAGTAATGTAGGACTTTCATATTTACTTAATTATATGTCTAATATGAATTTAGGTGATTTATCGTTTCTAGCTGGTATCCCTGGTAGTGTGGGTGGTGCAATATACATGAATGCTGGGGCATTCGGTGATGAGATAAAAAATCATTTAATTGAGGTAAAGTATATAAATAAAGAGGGTAAAATAATCACCTTATCTAATAGTGAGCTTAAAATGGAATATAGAAAATCTATTTTTATGGATATAAGTGGTATAATAATTGAGGCTAAAATAAAATGTGGTAAAAACATTTTTACTAAGGATAAAATAAATTCAATTATTAATAAAAGAAAAATAATACATCCTTATAATGAAAAGTCAATGGGAAGTGTATTTAAAAATCTTCCTAATATTAAGGCTTATGAGGTTATAAAAGACTTAGGTTTAGATAATTATAGTGTTGGTGATGCCTTGATATCACCTAAACATAGTAATTTTATTGTAAATAAAGGTAATGCAACTTATAAAGATATATTACAGATAATTAATGAGATAAAGACTAAAGCTTTAAGTAAGGGAATTAAATTAGAAGAAGAAATCATTTTATTTGAATGATTTTTTCTTTTTTTAATGCCTAAATACTTGCGAATAATTGAAATATATATTAAACTATTATATAGGTAGAATGTTGTGAAAAATTAAAGGAGGGCAATCACATGTTATTTGATAATCAAGGATATTCAGAAGAAGAAAACTTTAATCAAAAGCCAATAATTAAGGTTGTAGGTGTTGGTGGCGGTGGTGGAAATGCCCTTGACCGTATGATTGAAAACGAAGTTCGTGGAGTAGAATTTATTGCTATGAATACCGATGCACAGGACCTTGCTGAATCTAAGGCTGATGTACGTGTGCAAATAGGTAAGATGCTTACGAGAGGGTTAGGTGCAGGAGCAAATCCAACTAAAGGAAGAAATGCAGCATTAGAAAGTGAAGATGTTATTAAAGAAGTTTTACAGGGTGCAGATATGGTGTTTATTACTTGTGGAATGGGTGGAGGTACAGGTACAGGTGCATCACCTGTTATCGCAAGAATAGCTAAAGAGCTTGGATGCTTAACAGTTGCGATTGTTACTAAACCATTTGCTTATGAGGGTCCAGATCGTATGGCTAAGGCTGTAGCTGGCCTTGAGGCTATTAAGGAATATGTTGATACCTTAATTGTTATTCCTAATCAAAGATTACTTTCAATTGTTGATCCAGGTACACCAATGCTTCAGGCTTTCCGTGAGGCTGATAATGTACTTCGTCATGGTGTTCAAGGAATCGCTGAGTTAATTGCCTTTGGAGGGCTTATCAATGTTGACTTTGCCGATGTTCGTACTGTCATGGCTAATAAAGGTACTGCCTTAATGGGTATTGGTATCGCAAGTGGTCCAAATAGAGCTATTGAGGCTGCAAGAAAAGCTATTCATTCTCAATTGCTTGAGGTTTCAATTGATGGAGCAACTGATGCAATTGTAAATATAGCGGCTAGCCAAAATATTACAATGGTAGAGGTAGCTCAAATTAATGATGAAATTAGAAATAATTGTGATAAAAACTTAAATATTATTTATGGACAGGCCATTAATAATGATTTAGGTGATGAAGTTGTTGTTACAGTAATAGCTACTGGATATGAGCTTAAGGCTAAGGAAAATGGAATTGAGGATTTAGCTTCAACTATTTTCAATAATCAAAGTGATTCTAATATAGACTATATGAGAGTAACTGATACTAATACTGATGTAGAAATAGATGATACTGAAGAGGCTTTAGATGATTTGTTTGTTACAAAGGATACTAAGGAACTAAAGAAATTAGAGATAAAGCGTGCTAAAGAGGAAGCTAAGAATAGAAAGCTTCAAGAAAAAGAATCTAAAAAGAAGAAAAAGCTTGGTGTTGATAATTATGATGAGGATGACGATGATGATAGCACACCAGCTTGGCTAAAATAGAAAAAAGTTATACCCCTAAAGTTGGACTAGAGTAAAATCTAGAAAGACTTAGGGGTATTTTTTTTGTAAAAATTTCAAATTTTCCCTTGACAATACATATGATTTAGAAATCATATATCCTTAATTTTTTTATAAAAAAATAAGGATATTTATATCAATATGAAGATATAAATGATAGTGAGGACAAGCTATATAGTAGTAATAA
>JBJEFR010000103.1:0-4529 GCA_051874255.1 Anaeroplasmataceae bacterium | reverse complement strand
CTTTTTTCATTCTAAAAGTAAATACCTTGAATCCAAAACAGTTGTAATATCATCATGTCCTGGATATATAATATAATCCTCTGGTAATGTTAATAATTTTCTTAAGGTTTCTTTCATATCTTGTGCATCACCAGTTGGATATGCTGTGGATCCATGTCTATCATAAAATATGGTATCTCCTGTAAATAATGCATTTAATATGTTGTATGATGTAGCACCCTTCTGATGACCTGGAGTTGATATAACCCTTACCTTAAAGCCTATAACATCTATTATTTGATTATCTGTTACATGAATTATATTTAAGTCACCTCTTTTAAAAGGAGGATTTTCATTAATCATATAATAGGATGTTATTTTTTTATCATACATTTGTTCCTCTGTTTCCTTTGACATATAAATAGGAATATCAGAGCCAATAAAATATTTAAGACCATCGATATGATCCATATGGCTATGGGTTATAAATATAGCACGTAATTTATATCTTTTATTTATAATCTCTAGCGCTTTATCAAACTCAAAGGAAGTATCAAATATAATCGCATCATTCCCATTAGATACTAAATAATCATTAGTATCTACTCTAAAATCTTTTCCTTGAGTAAATAATTCAATATTCATATTAAGTAAAAACTTCATTTTATTTACAGTTGTCTTATTATAATGTCCTGGATAAATAATAAAATTATCACCAAGACTCAATATTTTCTTCATACTTTCTAGCATATCTAAGTGATTACCACTATAATAGGTTGTCATACCATGACGTCCCTCAAAAAGAGTATCACCTGTAAATACACTTTCTAATTCACTAAATACATAACTTACTGATCCATTTGTATGTCCTTTAGTTTCTAATATCTTAACCTTATAGCCAATTAAATCTAAATCCTCACCATCTCTTACATGAATTATATTTAAATCACCCTTTTTAAAAGGATTTTTTTCATTTTTAAATTCATATGAGGATGCCTTATAATCATATAGGGCATCTTCACTATTTTTTGACATATATATAGGAACCTTGGTATTTTTAAAAAATCTTAAACCATCTACGTGGTCTATATGAGCATGGGTAATTAGAATTGCTTTAATATAATATATTTCACTAATTTGATTATATATATTAAGAAAGTTGTATGAAGTATCTATGAGTATTGCCTCATTTTTATCATTTGCTACTACATACACATTAGTTCTAATTCCACATTCATTTCCAGAAACATACTTTACAATCATACGTTTTGTTCATTAAATAGAGTAAGTCTTGACTTAAAATATTCATTTGTTGGATATTCCTCTAATAACTCATCAAGTGCATCCTTATAGATTGTTGTATCAATATTATCCTCTATTTTAACCTTACTTAAATCTGCGTCACCAAAGAATCCTATTTCAGCTGCGGAATTAAAATATTGTATTATACCTTTTTTATTTGGATCAGCTGTTAATTTTGAAGCTGTTTCAAATAAATAAGAATTAACATAATCAGTTGTTTGTCCTGTAAAATGAGCTACCATTTCTAACACTGACTGTCTATTAGCTTCATTATCTATATACTCCCAAGCTCTAATTCTAGCCTTTTCAAGCTTTACAAAAGCATCACGCTTTTCACTGATTTTAGCAGGAGTTGTTGTCTCACGGCAGCAAACGTAATTAGGAACAAGCTCTCCTGTCCAATATAATTTCTTAACATCTAAATTACCTTCATAGGAAGCCATTGCTGGATCTGATACAAAGGCAACATCTATTTCACCCTTAGCTGCAGCCTGTGTTGCAAGTAATGGTGTATCATAAATTCTTACTGTAATTGAAGATAAATCAATATTTGGATAATTATCTTTAATATACTGTCTTCCAATAATCCATGCTTGTTCATCATTTTTCATTCCAACAGTTATATTATTATAGTTATTAAAATCTAAAAATCTTTCATAATTAGATGTTTTAGTAAATAAGGCACCACCTTCTGAAGCCGTACCTCCAATTATTTTTAAATCATCACCTCTAGCAATTGCTGATAAATGCTGAGGGAAGCCTGTAGATAATATATCTAGGCTCTTCTTATTTGTTTTTAATGCCGCAAAAGCTTCAGTAAATCCAATATTAACATATTCTATCTTTATTCCCTCCTCTTCTATATATCCAAGCTCATCTGCTACCTGAGTAATTGCACTTCTTGCGCTTCCTGAAAAATAGGAATAATAAATAGTATTTTTTTCTGAATCATTTTTATTACAAGATGAAGCCACAAAAACACTTAGTGATGCTAAACCTAATGTAAATATATTTTTTAATATCTTTTTTATTTTCATTTTCTAAACCTCCGAATTTTTATATTAGTTGATTTTTATTATTAAAAGTACTTATCCTCTAAGCTCATACATCGACTATTTAATCTAGCCATATTATCACCTCAATTTCAATTCCTACTAATTCGATAGGATAAGTATATTATATTCCTTTTTTTACCTATGTCAACATAAATTTTAAAAAAACAAAAAAAAGAATCTAAAATCAAATTAGATTCATTTTTATCTACTAATCTATAAAACAGTAACACTTTTAGCTAAATTGCGTGGTTTATCAATACTATACCCGTTATATAAAGCTATATAATAAGTAATTAAATCTAATATAATAGCCTCATATAAAGAATTTAATATATTAGGTATATATAATTTATTTAAAAAAATTCCCTTCCCACCTCTTGAATCTATTTCATAATGCTTACTGCTTGCCTTATTATACATATCAAGCGATATATAATAGGTTTTATTATCAACTAAGGCTATAGATCCATGCTTAAGCTCTCCTGATGGAATAGTTAAAGCCGTGATATATGCTACCTCTCTAAGCTTTAATCCTCCCTCTAATGCTACAGCGTATTCAATACCGCTTCCAATTAAAATAAGCCTTTTTATCTTTTTTAATTTTCTAGCAATTTCCATAGTATAAGAATAATCTATTTTATATAAATTATTTTTAAACTCTATAATACTATCCTTATCACCTGTAAATAAATAATAAAAAATTAATGCTTGTGAAATATATGTTTTTGTCGCAGCTACTGAAAATTCAGTACCACTATTCATATAGATATTATGATTAGCCTTTAAAGCTATTATAGAATTCTTATTATTAGTAATTGCTATAGAATTATATTTTTCATACTTAAGCATAACCTTATATACATCTATTGTTTCTCCAGACTGACTTACATATATAAATAAAGGATTATTTGATATATAAATATTATTATCAATAACCTCCGATGCAATATAAGCATTTGAACTAATATTTTTATTTTTTAGTATTTCTACGGCAACTAATGAAGCATTATAGCTTGATCCTGAGGCAATAAAATTAATACTATCAGCTTTATTAATTAGATTTTTTATTTCATCACTAAAGCTCATTTTTAAAATATTACTACATACATCTGATATATCCTCTATTTCATCTAACATATAATGCTTATTTCTTTTTGTTTTATATAAATCATTTGAAATGATTTTTTCTTTTACTATATCTCCCTTATAAATAAAATATCCTTTAGAATCAATATAACCTATGGTATTATCCAATACTGTATAAAAAAAATCATTTATATATGCATTTCTATCACTAGTTATACATATATTATCTTTAATAGTTATATATAAAGGGTTAATTTTTTTAGTGAAATATATTCTTTTTTCATTTTTATTAATAATTAAAAAAGAATACGTTCCCTCTATTAATCCACATACCTTCTCGATAGCCTCTAAGGTATTATCCTTATAAAAATAATCAAGTAATAATCCTACAATTTCAGTATCTGTTTCACTTTTAGGCTTTAAAAAATACTTTTCCTTTAAATATAAATAATTATCTATAATTCCATTATGAACAATAATAAAATTTAGGGTTTCATGAGGATGAGCATTAATTTTAGATACACTTCCATGAGTAGCCCACCTTGTATGTCCTATTGCTAGTTCACTAGCTTTAGTATATTTTTTTAGCTTACTAACGCCTCCGCATTTTTTCCTAACCTTATATTTGTTACCATCATAATATGATATCCCACAAGAATCATACCCTCTATATTCTAACCTATGTAATCCCTCTATAACCCCATCTAAGCTATTATTTCCTATCATTCCTATTAATCCACACATTACCTTCACTCCATATATTTAATATATGCTAAGAATAAAGAAAAAATAACTAAAGCCAGTGCAAATACACTGGCTAAATTATAAATTATATTTAATATAAGTACTAAAATTTTAATATCCCCTTATACCAAATTGGAACCTCTAATATATTTTTGGTCCTTTGACCACCCTTATTAAGAGGAACAATAGTTTCAATTGAATTCTTTTTAATAAACTCTATTTCTTGAAACATTTCTAATCCTCCTCAATTTTTGAAATTAAAAAAAAGTCCTGACACTTTTTTATAGTATCAAGACTAATATTTCTTAATGGTGACCCGTACGGGGTTCGAACCCATAAATGCATGCGTGAAAGGCATGTGTG
>JBJEFR010000102.1:0-21648 GCA_051874255.1 Anaeroplasmataceae bacterium | reverse complement strand
TACAAAGTAGATTTCACCTTTTTTTTAGTGTCTACTTTATAGGGTCTATTTTAGTCTACTTATCAAACTTATTTAGAGGATTCTTCAGAAGATTATGGTACAGCATATTCTGATTGTATCTCAGATAATTTTAAAATTGCTGTTAATAAGGCACATAATCAATATTTAGCATCTAATGATTATTCTGAATATTTTAATTTATTTAATAATTATGGAACTCATATTTTAACAAAGGCTAATTATGGATGCTCAATTGAAACGTATGGGATGGTAACAACAAATAAAGTTAATTTGACAAGTTATGATTCTAATTCTTTTGATGTGGATATTTCTGCTACAATAAAAGGTGTTTCTCCAGAAGCTGCCTCTAATGGTGTTTTCATAACTAATGTAGAAGGAACAACTGAAAGAGAGACTGGTCATTATAAGAATTTTTACAGAGGTTTGAATGGAGCAACTTTCAATAAATGGTTAAATGATTATGATGAATGGGAAAAATTAGCTTCTGATCAAAACAATTTTGTTTTAATTGATGATCCTACTAATTCATTTGTGCCAATTTGGAATTATTTAAAATGGTCACCTAATGCTAGTGCTATTTCTTCCGAATTTTTAAAAGCATATGATGAATATGAAAAAATTTATTCAGATTATTCAGCTTATGAATATAGCGGTTCAAGTTGTACGTTGACAAGAATTTGTGGATATAAAATACATGATACGGGACGATGGGAACCTGAGAATGATAAGATTTTTTTTGATTTAAGCCCATATTTTTCATCAGCTCAATTAAATGATTTGGATTCTGTTGTTACTGTTTCTTTTGATTATTCTTTTAGGTTAGTTGATGATGGATATCAATACATATTTTTATATACATCTATAAATCAATCAAATGCTATTTTATTGTATGAAACTGAATTACCTGGGGGGGTCAAAAAAAAGTAATACTAATGGTAATTTTGTTTGTACTCTCAAAGGAATTGATTTGACAAATATTGGTATCGGAATCTTGTTTGGTGCATCGGGTAAGTTTGAAGATGACTGGATAATTAATGAGATTACTTTAAATATTACATTAACTAAAAACAAATAATGGGGAAGAGATTATGATTGAATTAACAAAGATATCAAAATTTTATAATAACAATAATAATATTACTATTGGTTTAAATGAGATATCTTTGTCTTTACCTAGAACTGGATTGGTTGGAATAGTAGGTCCAAGTGGATCTGGGAAAACAACATTATTAAATATATTATGTGGTATTGAAGATTATGATTCTGGCGTGTATGCCTTTAATGGTAAAGATATTTCATTAGGCAATTGTAAAAAAATATTTGAAAAGTATTCTATAATTAATCAAGATAATAGATTGTTTGACAATTTAACAGTTTATGAAAATTTAAAGATTGTTTTAAAAGAAAAAGATAATGAAGATTTGATTAGATTATTGTTACAGAAGTTTGATTTGACTGACAAAATAAATGAAAAAGTTATTAATTTATCTGGAGGGGAAATTAAAAGGGTATCTATAGCTAGATGCCTTTTAATTGATAATCAAGTTATCCTATGTGATGAACCTACTGCAAATTTAGATAAAGAAAATTCTAAAAAAATAATGGAGATATTAAAAGATATTTCAAATGAACGGCTAGTTATAATTGTTACTCATAATGAAAATGAAATAAGCGATTATATAATTAAAAAAATAACTATGAATAATGGCTGCTTAGAAAGTGAAGATTTAAAAGAAAATGATTATTCTATAAAAGATAATGATGATAATTTAGAGATAGTGAATCATAAAAAGATAATATTTAAGGCTTTAGGTTTAATTAGAAAAAGCCTTTTTTCGATATTAACAATATTAATAATGATAATAACTTTAGGTATTTATACTATGATAATAAATAATATAAAATATGATAGTACTAATATAATTTTGGATTCATCAGTAATTCTAAACAATGATCCATCACGAATTATTATTGATAACGGAAATGATATCATACTGGAAAATAATAAATTACAAAATATTCTTTCAAATAACGATTATTATTATAATGATTATGCATTTGATACTAGTTTTGAGTTAAATACAACTGATTTTAGTTATATCTCAAATTCTATTTATATAAATAGGTATAGTTTTGTTTTATCTTATTATAATAATTACGACTACAAGATAGTTGTAGGTAGATTACCCCAAAATCATAATGAGATTTTATTAATGGGTGATTTCTCAGATAAAACTATAGAAGAAAACTATTATGTTTCTAATATGCTTAATACATCATTTAATTTGAAGAATTCTTTAAATAATTATATTATTACAGGAATAGCTCAATTGAAACATTCTAATAAAGATATACATTATGATAAATGTATATTGTATTCTAATAATGAGTGTAGTGATATTTATGATTATTTATTATTAAAGAATCAGGATAATTTATATGCTAATTATTTAGGGACTAGTAAATATGTAAGAATATCTAATTACTATGAAGATGATGTAATATGTATTCCCAAAAATAGTAGTTGTTATTTTAATAATCTAGAAGTAAATCTTAGTGAATATAACTTGATAAATGAAACATTCTTTTCAATGAATGAAAGAACTTATTTAAAAATAATTAAATCATTAAATTGTCGTTTATCCATATTTGTTCGACACATAGAAGATTTATCTAAAACAGTAGATTTACTGGATGATTATAATATTTTATATCCTAACAGTATTAATAGTGTAGAAATAATTGAAAATAAGGATTTAATGATTTTATATGCTAATTATGTAACAATTATTGTAGTAGGATTGCTGTTTATAGGAATTGAATTTTTTGTGAGAAGAATAACTTATAATAGAACAAGAAGATATAGCTCAATATTAAAAATGATTAAAGTAAGGAAGAGGTATATAAATATTTCATATGTATACTCCATGATTATAGATATGATAGTGATGTTATTTATTAGTATTATTTCTATTATTGTGATAAATACTTTTACTGATTTAAGATTTTCATATTTACTTTTAGCATTTGTTTTGGTACCACTTATTGATTTATTTTTTATATATAATGATTCTAAAAAAAATATTAACGAATTATATTATAGTGAGGTAAATTTATGATTAAAATAAGAGATTTAAGTTTCACTATAAAAAATAAAAAAATATTAAATAATATTAATATTAGTTTTCCTAACAATGGAATGATATTTATTACTGGTGAAAGTGGAAGTGGTAAAACAACTTTACTTAAATGTATAGAAGGATTATTAAATTATAATGGATCAATATTATACAATGAAAAAGAAGTAAAAAATAATAAGAATTTATTAAGAAAAGATATTTTTGGGATTGTAACCCAAAATCTAAACATTATAGATGATTTAACTTGTTATGATAATTTAAAAATGGCATTAGATATAACAGGTATAAAAGAGAATCAAGATCATATAATAAGAAAATACCTAGAGAAAGTTAGATTATCAAAATATAAAAATTCATTAGCTGGACTTTTATCAGGAGGAGAAAAACAAAGACTTGCGATTGCAAGAGCTGTTTGCAAGGATCCCAATGTATTATTATGTGATGAGGTAACAAGCGCCTTAGATAAAGAAAATAAGGAAATAATATTAAAATTATTAAAGGAATTATCAAGGGATAAATTAGTTATAATAACATCTCACGATAGAGAAATAGTAGATGAATATGCTGATGGGATTTTAAAAATAACATCAGGAGTAGTCGATTGTTTTAAGGAATTTAATAGTATAGATAAATTAGAAATATTAGAAAGAAAAAACAAAGTAAGTGTATTAAAGATAAAATTGTTCTCTAAACCAATTAAATATTTACTTTTATCTATATCTTTTGTTATTCTTGCTTTATCTATGGCTATTGGAGTGTCTATATATACAGATGATAATAATGATTATAAATATGATGATGAAATATCTATTGTTACTAATCAAGATAACGAGATATTAGCTGGATCATATGAATTATTTAATTTAATATCAAAAAATGGAGGTGTCATAACTTCTAAACCATATTATTTAAAGGATTTTTATTTTAGCTATGGAACATATTTAGATTTAAATATAATTGAGAATATATCAAATGATGTTTATGCTCAAATGTATGTTGATCAAATAGATTATAAGCTTGTATGTGGTGAAACCATAACAAACTATAATGAAATTATTATTGATAAGATTCTTGCAGATAAAATTATTACAATTTTGGGTATTTATGGTTATAAAAACTTTCATTATAGTGAAATAATTAATGATATGTCTTTAAAATATAATAATTTAACTTTCAAAATTAAAGGTATATCAAATATTAATTTTAATGGAATATATATGGATAAAGGGATTTTTTCTTCACTTGTTAATTACCGAATGAGTACATATTATTCTGCCGAATCGAAGTTGATAAAATATTATAATAAAAACTCTTATAATAAATCCTTGAATAAAATAAGTGATATAAGAAATGATAAGATTAATATATATACAAATACACAGGTAGCATTATTTGATAGCCAATTTAATGTTATTGGTTCTATTTACAATCCGGTAAGTGATTGTGATGTTGTTTTTGAATCTACTGATGATTACGATAAATTTATTTTAAAATGTTTTAACATTACATCATCAATTGATAAAAGTATGTTGCATTTTAAAACTTTGACTGACGATATTGAAATAGTTTCGGGCAATATTCCTAATAAAGAAAATGAAATATTACTGCCTTATTATTTTGAAGACTTAATTAATGGCGATTCAGTTATCAAATCAAGATTTAAATTTCTAAATGATTTTGAAGTGTCTGGGTATTATAAGCTACAGTATGATATCAAATTTTCAGATTATTCACTGATTTATATTAATGCTGCAAGTTATGCAAATATGTTTAATAATAGTTCATTTAATGATTTTTTTGTCTATGACTTGAATGATTTCTCACAATATAAGGTAATTAATTATAATCAATATTTAAATAGTCTTCCTGTTAATAATTTTTCTTTAACAATAGTTTTATATGTTTTATTTTTAGGATTTATGGTAGGAATATGCATTTTTATTATTTTTAATATCGTTAAAAATCAAAAAGTATACTCTACTATGAGATTATTAGGAGTAGGAAGAAAAAAAATATTAATGCATAGTATATATTCAATAAATAAATTGTTTTTATATTTTTTTATTCCACAAATTGTATCATACATAGTATTATTAATATTTAAATTAAATGATTATTTATATGAAGGCATATTTATTATACAAGTTTTATCATTAGTTATTTTAAATGTTGTTAATCTTATTTCGCATATTATTTTATTGTCTAAACCAATAAATAGTGAATTAAAAAAGAATATATAAATATAACTTGATATAAAGCTAATTTAGTGATAACATAGATACGTAAATTCATAAGACAGTTCGTAACCATCCTGTCTCTAAATAAAACTAGGGAAATATAAAAATAAAGGGGTTACTATATATTAGTAATCCTTTGTTTTTTTAAGAACTGATTATGTCTTTAGGAAAGAGGACAAAATCATGAAAAAAATTAAAAATTATTTATATGAAACAAAACTTATATTAAGAAATGTACCATCACTTGTCGTGGTATTATTTGTACTATCAGTAGTACTAATGAATTTAATGGCAAATAAGGTTATATTTAGATATAATGATTTCCTTGCTGCTGATGCTGGATTTTTATTAAGCTGGATTCCTTTTTTAGCTATGGATATTATAACTAAAAGATTTGGACCAAAAGCTGGAATTATAGTTAATGTTGTAGCTGTAATAATTAATATTATATGTGTAGGGGTATTTACATTAATTTGCTTAATACCAGGTGATGGTAATGATTATACTGCCTTTAATCAAACATTTAGTGGAACATGGTTTATCCTACTTGGTAGTATGATAGCTATGCTTGTGGCAGGTATAGTTAATTGTATATTAAATTATAGTGTTGGTAAGATATTTAAGCGTAAGCCAGATGGAGTATTAGCGTATGTATCTAGAACATATATATCTACATTTATAGCTCAAGCTATTGATAATATGCTATTTGCATTAATTGTATTTAAGATTTTTGCACCTATATATTGGGAGGGTTTTGAGCCATTTACTTTATGTCTATGCATTGGTTCAGGTATTGTTGGTGCAACTATGGAGTTATTTATGGAAATAATATTTTCACCTATTGGGTATAGGATTTCAAAAAAATGGCAAAATGAAAATGTAGGTATAGAATACCTACAATATGAGATAAATAAAAATAATGAGAATAGAGGATAAAAATATGAAGGTATTAGTTACAGGAAGTAGTAAGGGTATTGGTAAGGCAATAGCTTTAGAATTTTTGAAAAATGGTCATAATGTTATTGGCTTTGATATATTAGAATCATCTATAGATGAACCTAATTATACACATTATGTTTGTAATATTCTTGATGATTATTTACCGGCTATTAATGATGTAGAGATTTTAATTAATAACGCAGGTGTTCAAACTATGAGTGTAAATGATATAAAGGTTAACCTAGAGGGGACTATTAAAATAACTGAAAAATATGCATTCAATGATAATATTAAGGCGGTAGTTAATATTGCATCCTCAAGTGCATCAACAGGTTCAGAGTTTCCTCATTATGCTGCAAGTAAGGGTGGATTATTAGCATATACTAAGAATATAGCCTTAAGACTTGCGTGCTTTGGGGCAACTGCTAATTCAATATCACCTGGTGGGGTTATAACTGATTTAAATGAGCATATTATAAATAATCCTTTGCTTTGGGATGAAGTAATGAATGAAACTTTACTTAAAAAATGGGCTTCTGTAGAAGAAATAGCTAAGTGGGTTTACTTTGTTGCGGTTATTAATAAAAGTATGACAGGTGAGGATATTTTTATTGATAATGGTGAAAAAATAAAGGCTAATTTTGTTTGGTAAAAGTATAAATAATTGCTATTAAAGAAAAAAATAAGTATAATATACCTATATGAATTTTTTGAAGTATAGGGTGGTAATTATGAAAAAAATATTTGTTTTAGCTGCAATAGCCTTTGCTTTTTGTTTAGTATCTTGTAGTGCTGATAATGGTACTATAAATGATACTGTAAAGGATGATACAATAAAATTTGATATTTCTTATAATGTTTCTTATGATACTCTTATTAATCTAGTTAATAATAACCAATTAGATGCTAATAAGCTATATAAAATAAATGATTATGAAACAATAGTTAAAAGTGATAATGAATATATGTCAGCTAATCATAAATTTGATATTGTAGTTAGAGCTATTGATAGCTCAAATTTAGATGAAAATGCTGTTGCAGTAAAATCTACAAGAGATAGTTATTTTGATAATTCTAATTTAGCATCATGGGATATTAAATATAGTATTTATAATAATACTAATCTATATGAGTGGGCTTCTAGTAATGGTAAAGGGGTAATTTATTATATGAAGGATGAATATGATAATGAATTTCCTTATGATTTTAAAAACATTTTATTTAAAAGATATAAGGTTACTGGGGTATCTAATGAAGCTTCAAATGAGTTTTTAGGTAATTATTATGCTTTTAAGGATTGCTATGGATGTACATATGATCAAAATGATTATAAATGGTGTTATACTTTTGAGGATTTAGATAATCCTAATCCTAATGATGCATTAATTACTGCATCAAGACCAATTGTATCTAATCATATGGGGATTTATCATATGGGTACAGACTTTAAACAAAGAGGACTTAATAATATTGTTTTTTATTCAACAGCAAGTAGTGTAGAAACAGTAGATTGGGATGGAAGACAATGTAAAGATAATTATTTTAATAGTGAATGTCATCATTGGACCTTAGGTGGAGATTTTACTCAAAATACTATCGAGTCTTGTTCGAGATATAATATAATAGGTCAATCATTTAATCATAATGATATAAGTACTGATTTCCAGTACAATATAATAGGTCAAGCTGCTAGATTTAATACCTTTGATGGAGATTTTTCACATAACATTGTAGGAAAAGCTGCAATGGCAAATCAATTTCATAATGTAATTAACTATAATATTTTTGGTGATAATTTTATGGTAAATACCGTATATGAAATGGTATTGAATTGTGAATTTAAAAATAATATTTCAATGTTTACAGTTGGAAAGTACTGCCGAAATTGTGTTGTTGATTCTAACATATCTACATCATCATTAGGCGATAACTGTGCTAATGTTAAAATTCAAAATGATTCAGAAACAGGATATGCGATTAACTATCATATTTATTCAAGAACTCAATTTGAAGAATTAATGACATTTAGTGCTACCTTAGAAAGTAAGGTAGAGGTAATAGTAGTATTTGACCATGATAATAATACATGGATAGAAATAGCATTTATATAATCTAGAGAGGATTTATAAATTATGGATGAAAAAGCCTTCTTAGAAGAATTAGATAAATTATTTAGTAAGCATAACTTAGAAAACATAAGTACATATTTAGAGGATTCATTAAATAATGCTATACTCAAAAAGAATACTAGTCTTATTATTACAATTCTTAATGAAATGATTGGCTTTTATAGAGATATATCAGATTATGAAACATCATATAAATATGCTTTATCATTACATAATCTAATCTTAAAGGCTAATGTTAGTTATGAAGCTTTATTTATAACATTTATAAATATTGCAAATGCATATAGAGCCTATAAAGAATTGGATAAAAGTATAGATTTATTTTTAATAGATGAAAAAATATATTTTGATAATAAGCTAAATAGACCTAAGGAGCTGGCAGCATTATATAATAATTTAAGCCTTGCCTATGAAGAAAAGAAAGAATATGAGACAAGTCTTTTATATTTAAATAAGGCTTTAGAACTAATCAAAGAAACAAAGGATGAGATTAAAATCGCATCTACATTAGTTAATATGGCTATGTGTTATCTTTCTATTAATAAGCTTGATAATGCTAAAGAAGTATTAGATAAAGCTAGTATTGTATTTGAAAATAATCAAAATGATTTTCATTATAGTGGTTATGCTGCTGCCATGGCTAAATATTATAACTTAACTAATAATATTAAACAATCAATAAAGTATTATGAATCAGCTCTTGCTCACTTATTGATGACTGTTGGTAAGAATGAGTATTATAATCAAATAAAGGATGAGCTTTTTAAGCTGTATGAAAAAAATAATATTAATCCTCATATTAAGGGACTAGATTTATCAGAGGCTTATTTTAAATATACTAGGGATAAGCTATTTGAGGGCTTAGATGAAAATACAATTAATTCCTTAACTATTGGATTATTTGGTCTTGGTAGTGAGTGCTATGGGGCTGATGATATTATAAGTGAGGACCATGATTTTGATCCTGGATATATTGTTTTAGTTCTAGATAGTGTTAGTAAAGAGACATTTAATATTATTGTAAATAATTATAATAGCCTTGAAAAATGCTTCAATAGATTTTATGTTATGCCACTAGACAAAAAGGGAGTACATTATTTTAGTCAGTATTTAAGAGAGTTTTTAGGAGTTAAGGATATTAATAATCTTAGTGAACAATCTAAATCCTTAATAACTAATGGTAGAATTTTTCATAATGGATTTTTTACTAAATATAATAATCTTATATATAACATAAAAAAGGATACTAATTATAATTATCTTCCTAATATAATATTAAAAACCTTAGAAATTAATCAGTATATTCCCTATAATCTAAATCGTGCCTTAGAAAGAAAAGATTATAGATTATATGAGCTACTTAAAAATCATTTGATAGATAAATTGATAGAGTATTATTATTTATATCATAAAAAATATCTTCCTCACGATAAGCTTGCGCTTAAGCTTATTGATGATAATAGTATTATAAAAAAATGGATTTATCAAATTATGGATAATAATTTAGATGGATTATTTGAAACGATATCATCTCATTTACTTAAGGTATTAGATAGTTATGGATGTATAAAAAAACTAGGCACTATTTATATTGAGGATTATCGCTTTGAGCTTGTTCAATATATTAAGGAATATAATTATAAAAGAGATATTATTGAGAAAATAGTTGATATTGAATGGAATATGTTTATAAAATTAGAAAATATTGGTGGAAAGGCAAGCTGTCAAAGTAATCCTAGATATTTTAAGCTTATGAGAGAAACTCAGTTTATTGTTTGGGATAGTGAGCTATTAAATTCTTATTTAAATGATTTAAATGAAGCTCTAAATTATGGATATAATACTTTAGCTATAAAATATGCTTTTATGGAGGAAACCTTAGATCCTATTCATTTTGAAATAATTAAAAATAACCTTCCTTTGTTAAGTGATAAAAGGAAGGCTCTTCAAGAGGAAGTAATTAAGGTGCAATTAGCACAATTAGAAGATTTTAGTAAAAATAATCCTCTTGATGCTGCTCAAATGAGAAGTGTTAATACTAGTAGTGATAATATATATAATGCATCATATGAAACATATTTAAGAGGAGAATTATCTAGTTACAGTGAAAAAACCTTATATTTATATGCTATGATGATAAGTAATTTAGAAAATAATAATAAAAATTTAGTTGATTTAACTATTAAATTTACTAAATTATATAAAACTACTGAAGAAGGAGTCTAGTGAACTCCTTTTTTTAATAACTTGACTTTATAATAGAATATAAGTATAATAATTTTGTTGATTTTTCAACAAAATTATACAAGGAGAAATAATATGATAAAATTAGTTATTGATTCAGCTTCTGATTTTAATAAAGACGAAGCTTTAAAACAAGGAATAGAAATAGTACCATTGCATGTTAGATTTAAGGATAAGGAATATTTAGATGGAATAGATTTAAGTCCAAGTGATTTCTTTTTAAAATTAATAGAGTCTACAGAACTTCCTAAGACAGCCCAAATAACACCATATGAATTTGAAACGGTATTTAAAAAATATCCTGATGATAAAATAATATGTATTACCTTATCTAAAAAGCTATCTGGGACATACCAAAGTGCTTGTATTGCTGCATCAGAATTTGATAATGTAGAGGTTATTGATAGTAATAATGTTACTATTGGAGAACAAATACTTATTAAATATGCTATAGAGCTTATTAATAAGAATATGGAATATGAGGATATTATTAAGGAATTAAATGAAAAAAAGAAGAATATAAAATTAATTGCCCTTCTTGATACACTTGAATATTTAAAAAAGGGTGGAAGAATTTCTGCGTTTAGCGCAACAGTTGGAACCTTCCTTCATATTAAACCTGTAGTAGAGGTTATTAAGGGAGAAGTTAAGCTAATAGGTAAGGCTCGTGGATCTAAAATAGGTAATAATAAGCTAAGAGAAAAAGTACAAGAGTATGGTGGTATAGATTTTAATATGCCTTATGCACTAGCTTATTCTGGATTATCTGATCATTTATTAAATAAGTATATAGAGGATTCAAAGGATTTATATACTTCTGGAATAGTATTAGAGAAATATTTGATAGGAAGTACTATTGGAACCCATGTAGGTCCAGGTGCTATAGCAGTTGCGTTCTTTAAGAATGGAGATAAAAATGAGTAGATTAAAAAAAGTATTATTAGTCGTAATAACAAGCCTTGTTGTAGTATTACTAGCTCTTGTAATTACAGCGTATGCTATATGGCATAATGAGCTATCTAGCTATATGTCTATAGAAAAGATTAGTGATAGAGATGATAGTAATAATGAGGGTTCATTATACAAGATGAATGTTAAAGGAGACTATTATTTCGATGAATTATTAGAAACTGGTGTTTCTAATGATCAGGAACTAATTTCCTTTGTTACTAAAAAAATAACCAAAGGTCTAGTAAAAATGGATATAAAAGAAACTGAAATTGGATGTGCAGCATTTACTGCAAAGCTTGAAAATGGAGATAGAGTATTTGGAAGAAACTATGATTTTGCGAAAACAAACACATGCATAGTTTATACTAATCCTAAGGGAAGATATTCATCAGTTTCTACTGTCGATTTACAATTTTTAGGAATTGATGTTAACAAGGATTTATCAACTATGATGAATAAAATAACTTGCCTTGCTGCTCCTTTTGCGCCTCTAGATGGAGTAAATGAAATGGGCGTTTCGTGTGGAATTTTAATGACCTACCAGGGAGAAACAACAACTCCAACTGATCAACAAACTGATAAAATAGATATTACCTCAACAGTTATGCTAAGAATGATTTTAGATTACGCGGATTCAGTTGAAAAGGCTGTTGAGCTTGTTAGTAAGTATGATTTGCATGATTCTGCTCAAACAAGCTATC
Organism: Anaeroplasmataceae bacterium; assembly: GCA_051874255.1. Classification (GTDB taxonomy): domain Bacteria; phylum Bacillota_I; class Bacilli_A; order Acholeplasmatales; family Anaeroplasmataceae; genus UBA3206. The sequence continues at coordinate 9,286 of JBJEFR010000102.1, read as the reverse complement.
ATTATATGGTTGCGGATGCGACAGGTAAGAGTGCTATACTTGAATGGGTAAATGGAACTGATAAAACTGATAATGATGGAAGTAAAAGAGAGCTTGTTGTAACATATAATGATAATGATACTCATATAGGAAGTAAAGAAGGAGAACTAGAAAATCAATGGGTAACTAATTTTATTATACAGCCAGGATATTATGAATCTGATGAAGAAAAGGCTGGGTTAGATAGATATGATGTCATTTATGATAATTTAGTTCTTAAGAATGGAACATTTAAGGATGAAGCAGAGGCTATAGAGGTTTTAAAGGCCATAGGAAGAAGAAGCTTTAAACCAAATGGAACGGTTATAACAGTTCATAGTGTTATTTATAATTTAACAAAAAAGACATCTTATTTTGCAGATAATGAGCATTTTGAAGCTGAAAATATAATTAAGTGTAGTGTAAAATAATCGGTGAATTTCATCGATTATTTTTTATTTTTCTAAATTCCTATTGACATACTAGGAATTAAGCGATATATTATGATTACAATCCCTAGTATTCAACTAGGGAAAGGAGGGGAATTATAAAATGAGTAAATTATATACATCAATATTAGAATTAGTGGGAAATACACCACTACTTGAGTTAAAAAATTATAATAAAAAACACAATTTAAAGGCTAAGCTTATAGCTAAGCTAGAATATTTCAATCCAGCTGGATCTGTTAAGGATAGAATAGCAAAGGCCATGATATTAGATGCACTTGATAAGGGACTAATAAAGGAAGGTGCAACAATTATTGAGCCAACTAGTGGTAATACCGGTATTGGACTTGCATCAGTTGCAACAGCGTTAGGATTTAAAAGTATTATTGTAATGCCAGAAACAATGTCAATTGAAAGAAGAAACTTGATAAAGGCATATGGAGCAGAGCTAGTATTAACTGATGGAACTAAGGGAATGAAGGGAGCAATAGAAAAGGCTAATGAGCTGTTAGATACTATTCCTAATAGCTTTAGTCCAGGTCAATTTAAAAATGAGGCAAATCCTAGAGTACATAAAGAGACCACAGGACCTGAAATATATGAGGCTTTAGATGGTAAGGTTGATATATTTGTCGCAGGTATTGGTACTGGAGGTACTATAACAGGAGTAGGTGAATATTTAAAGAGTAAAAATCCTAATATAAAGGTTGTTGCAGTAGAGCCTGCCACATCACCATTTTTGTCAAAGGGAGTTGCAGGGCCTCATAAGATTCAAGGTATAGGAGCTGGATTTATTCCAGATACTCTTAATACTAAAATTTATGATGAAATTATTACTGTAGAAAATGAGGATGCATTCCGTACTGGGCGTGAGTTTGGAAGGACTGAGGGTGTACTTGTTGGTATATCATCAGGTGCTGCCTTACACGCTGCGACCATTCTTGCTTCAAGAGAAGAAAATAGGGGTAAGAATATTGTCGTGTTGTTACCAGATACTGGTGATAGATATTTATCAACACCATTATTTCAAGATTAATCATTAAAATACAACCTTAAAGGCTTTATTTTTTAAAGGGGGCTAAATTATGGATAATATATTATGCTTTGGTGATTCAAATACGTATGGTCTTATTCCTGGTTTTTGGGATAAAAGATATGATTATAATAAAAGATATCCAGGCATTCTTCAAAGCGTACTAAGAGATTATAAAGTTATAGAGGATGGTGTTGTTGGTAGAACTACTATATTTAGTGATTATAGATCGGGAAGAGTCGGTATTGATAGTATAGAAGATGCTATTAATAAGCATAATCCTAAAATAATTATAATTATGTTAGGTACAAATGATCTAAAGAAGAATAATGGATATAATGAAAAAATTTTATATAAGGGAATGGATTTATTTTTAAATAAGGTTCATAAATTAGCATTTAATAAAAAAGTAATTATTATTAATCCTGTTGAACTCGGGTATGAAATAGAAAAAACTGATAAAGAATTTAATAGTAATTCATATAATTTATCTAAAAAAACAATATATTTATATAAAAGCTTAGCTTATAAATATGGCTTTTATTTTATAGATTCGAATTTATATGTTAATGTAGGTATTGATAATGAGCATTTTAATGATGTAAGTCATTATTTTCTTGGTATGGCAATTGGTAAATATATAAAAGATAATTTTTAAAAAATGTTGTATATTCAAATTTTATGGTATAATTAAGAAAACACTTGAGGTGAATGTATGGCAGAAAATGCATTTTTTGTAAATAAAACCGATAAATTTGATAGTTTAACAGGATTATATAGAAGAGAAAGAATGTTTGAATATATTGAATATCTTATCAGTCATAATATTCCTTTTAGTTATGCAATATTAGATGTAGATAATTTTAAAAATGTTAATGATACATATGGACATTTATTTGGAGATTTAGTGTTAAAGACAATTGCAAATGAATTATTAGGCATTGTTAAGCATAATGGAGTAATAGGTAGATATGGTGGAGACGAGTTTATGCTTGTTTTCGAAAATGTTGTAGATTATGATGAACAGTGGAGAACATGCTTTGATATCTTAAAATCAGAAAAAACACTTACTAATGATGAAGTGGCTAATTTCACATGGACCTATACAATAGGTATGGCTAAATTTCCTTTTGATGCAGATGAGGTTAATGATTTATTAGAATTAGCTGATAAAGCATTATATCGTGGTAAGGTCAAGGGTAGAAATTGCTTTATCATTTATCTTGAGGAAAAGCATAAAGAGATTTGTGTAACTTCAAAAAGAGAACAAGTATATACACCTATGAATCTTCATGCTAAGCTATATAATGATATAATAAGAACTAATGATATAGAAAATAATATAAATGAAGTCTTTAAGTTTATAGGTACATACTTAATGATTGATCAAATTTGTATTGAAAATAATAATGAAATAACTAATTGTTTTATACATCCTCTTGCTAAAAAGCAAACATCGGTTGTTTTAGGTGATGAGCTACTTAGAAATAATGTTAGAAATAATGTAGGTATTTTTTATGATAATGCTACCTTAGAATCAAAGGTAAAAAATAGTAATCTATTAGTTAAGAAGATGATAGAAAATGATATTATGGCAACTGCTATAGTTGAGCTTAAGGCTTTTGAAAAAACATATGGTTTCTTAAGAGCTGATATGGTAGTGTTAGATACAGGAAGAATATGGCAACAAACAGATTTAACTGTTCTTTTAGAATTAGCACATATTATAGCACTAAATAAATATATTAATGATTTAAAAAATGAAAAAGCTTGCTGATTATTTAGGCAAGCTTTTTTGGTTGAATAATTATTCTGTCATATCCTCAATATTAAGCTCACAAGAATATTCTTCGGCTAATTCTTTTGCACAATTAACGCATTCTTGCTTAGAGCTGTAATGCTTTGGCATTACATGACCATTTTTATTAACAATTTCCCAAGTATTAGGTTGTTCCTTACATGGTCTAACAGTGATTTTATTATTCATTTTAAACACCTTTCTTGAAGATTTATATCTTCAATATTATTATTAATATATTTTAAAAAAATATGCATTGTGGTACAATAGTTTTAGGTGATTATTTTGACAATAAATACTCATGATATGTTTTTTAAAGAAGCTAAGGAATTAATATTACAATCTATTGAAACATGTTATAAACAAGGTGATGGAATTTTAGAAATAATTCACGGATATAATAGAGGTAGTAGAATAAAGGATTGGATAAAGGGAGCCAAGCTAGATGATAAGGTATCATCAGTTATGCCTAGCTTAACTAATAGTGGAGTTAGTTATATTTATATTAGGACAAAATTTAAATAATTTGGCGGTGGATATATGGTTAGCTTATTATATAAAAATGAAAAGCTAGTTAAAGAATTTAATAAGGATGATATTATATTTAAGGATTTAAATTTAGACATTATTATAAATGAAATCTTAAGATATTCAAGGGGCTTTGATATTGAGCATTATTTTTACGAGGTTTTGGTAAAAGAAGAAGATGTATTATATAGGCAGGCGGTTCTTAAGGATTTTGAAAATAGTGATATATATGATGCATTTAATTTGTTTTCATATACTATGAAGCATAAGATAGATGAATTAGAGGAATCAAATAACTCTGAGCATGCGGTATTAAAGCAAATTAGATTAAAACAAAAAATAACAGATTATATTAATATTTTAAAAAGATTAGATTTTGATTTAGATAAATGTAATATTAAATCAGAGGCTATTAAGAATGTTCATACTTATATTAAAGCTTATTTAAGTAGTGAGGATATTACCTTCATAATAAATGATATGAATCTAATAAATGAAGAAATGAAAAAAATTAAATATCGTATGGGATATAAGGATGGAATTGTTAAAATAGCAAAGGATGAAGAACATAATAGTATAAAAAATATTATCAATCCGGTTTTAGATAGCTATCCCTTAAGTAATCAATTAACATTTAATAAGAATTATGGTCAAACTCCAAATCATATCTTAGCTCAAATGTATAATGAGCTTAGTAAGTATTATCCTAAGGAATTTAAGCATTTAGAGTTATATTCTAAGCACTTTAATGATTTTATTGATAGTAATATTAAGGAACTAGTTAATGAGGTGCAATTTTACTCGTCCTATATAGCATTAATGAAAAAAATTATGGAATTAGGTCTTGAGTTTAACTATCCAAATATTAATGAGGATAAGATATATTGTAATGATGGATATGATTTAGCTCTTGCGATAAGCTATATAATTAAAAAAATGAGAGTTATTCCTAATAGCTTTTCATATGAGGGTAAAGAAAGAATTATCATTGTATCAGGACCAAACCAAGGTGGAAAAACGACATTCTCAAGATTTTTAGGACAAACGTTTTATTTATCTCTTTTAGGTTTGAAGGTAACAGGTAGTAGTTCTAGCTTAAAGCTAGTAAGTAATATTTGTACTATGTATGAGGTACTTGAGGATTCTAGTAATTTAAATGGAAAATTAAAAAGTGAATTAATAAGAATTAAACAAATAATGGATAATCTTGGAGATAATGGGCTATTAATTATGAATGAGGTATTTTCTTCAACATCATTACATGATGGAATTATATTAGGAAAAAAGGTAATTGATATGCTTAATGAAAAGAATGCGTATGCTATATTTGTTACGTTTATTGAGGAATTAAGTAATTACAATGATACTACCGTAAGTATGGGTTCAACAGTTGATAAGGATGATCCATCAATTAGAACCTTTGAGATATTACGTAGATTAGATAATAGTAATGCTTATGCAAGAAGTATTGCAAAGAAAAATGAAGTATCATATGAGGATATCCTAAGGAGAATAGAATAATGAAGGCTTATTTATTATATAAAGATAAAGATTATACATATTCTGGGATATCAAATGATATGTATAATGATTTGTGGTACAATACTATAGTAAATCATTTATGTGTTTATGATAGCTATGTTAAGGATATTTATTTAGATGCAAATAATTTAATGACTACTGATATAGAGACTATTAAATATAGGCAGCAGATATTAAAGGATTGTATTAAAAATAAGGATGTTATAGTAAATTATTATTCCTTTTTAAATGAATTATTAACAAGCTTTTATAATAATAGATATGAGATAAAGCTAAATGAGGCTACAAATAGCTTTAATGCATGTTTAAGAATTATTCCAGATTTAAGAATGGCTCTTGAAAATATGAATAGATATTTTAATGAGTATAAAAAGAATTTTAAAAGCGAAGGACTTACTAATTATTTTAATAAATTTCTAGATGTGTTTTCTCTTGATTATATCGAGAAATTAAATGATGTTTTTGATAGAATAAAATTTAAAAATGGAATCTATTGTAATGCTTGTCTTGACGATGAATTAAATCCATCTGGATTTGATATATATGATGTGGTAGATGAAAAAATAGAGGCAAAAAATAAGGATTCGCTTAGAGCTAACGGAATTAAGCTTAGAAATAAGCTTTCAATATTACCACAATACGAATATACCTCTAAAGAGGATAAACGTTGGAAGCATGCTCGTATGCTTGAATCTCCAAGAGTAACATCATCAGCTGAGGCTGAATATATGATGCAGACAGATATGGTCTTATTATCAGTTGTTGATAAGTTAGTATCGGTTATTGATGATATTGTTTGTTACTTAAAGCAAACTAGAATTGAATTAGCTTTTTATATTGGTGGCATTAATTTATATGACAAGCTGATGAAATTAGGATTACCTATATGTACTCCTAAGGCTCATAATATAGATGAGAGGGTATTTAAATGTGATGGCTTATATGATATAGCCTTGGCGTTAGAAAATAATGGTAAGGTTGTTGGAAATACTTTAGATGCTGTTGGTAAAGAAATTTTCTTTATAACTGGAGCTAACCAAGGAGGAAAAACCACCTTTTTAAGAAGTTATGGTCAAGCGATTATAATGATGCAGCTTGGACTTTTTGTATCAGGAAATACGTTTGAATGTAACGTGTTTTCAAATGTATTTACTCATTTTAATAAAGAAGAGGATAAGTCTATGACATCAGGAAAGCTTGATGAGGAATTAGGTAGACTTAGAGACTTAGTAAGTATGATGAAAAAGAATGCACTAGTCTTATTCAACGAATCATTCCAATCAACATCAGAGATTGAAGGAAGCACGATAGCCTTTGATGCTATTAGAGCATTAAATGAAAAGAATATATCGGTTGTAATGGTTTCACATATGTATGCATTATATCGATTATTAACAGATAAATATAGTGATAATATTTATTATTTAAGAGCCTCAAGATTAGAGGATGGTACAAGAAGCTATAAATTAATGGAAGCATTGCCACTTGAAACAAGCTATGCCCTAGATTTATATGATGAAATATTTAAGTAGAAAGAGGATAAAAATATGAAAGTAAAAAATATGCAAATTAGATGTAAGAAGATGGATTTTATAAATGATTGTAGAAATATTAAATTCAAAATGAAGCCAGTTATTAATTTCCAAGTAGGTAAAATAGCTGATAATATTTATAATGCTTTATGTGATGTTAGAATTGAAGCTACTGAGGATAATGATATGCCAATTAGAGCAAACTATTTAGTAGAGGCAATATTTGAATTTGAAGGAAATGTTACTAATGAAGAAGCCAACACTTATTTAGCTAAAAATGGTGTAGAAACAGTGTATTCATATACTAGATCTATAGTTGCATCAACAACTGCGATTGCAGGTGTTCCAGCAATTAATTTACCTATTATTAATTTTGAAGAAAAACATAATGATGTAAATGCTAATTAATTAGAAAGAAGGATATGATTTAAATGAATAATAAAAAAATTCCTGTAACATTAATAACAGGTTATCTTGGTGCAGGTAAAACTACTCTACTAAATTATGTATTAAAAAATCAAGAGGGATATAAGGTTGCAGTAATTGTAAACGATATTGGAGAAGTTAATATTGATGCAGAACTTATAGCTTCTACAGGTGTTGTTACCGAGCAAAGTAATGATTTAGTACCATTATCAAATGGGTGTATTTGTTGTACATTAAGTGTTGATTTAATGAATCAAATTGTTAGCCTTGCTGAAAGTGGAAAGTATGATTATATTTTAATTGAGGCATCAGGAATATGTGAGCCACTACCTATTGCTCAAAGTATTTCCGTTTTAGAGGATGGAAATAGTCCTGATTTTCCAGAATGTGTAAGATTAGACAATATTGTTACTGTGGTTGATGCTAAGAGAATGTATGATGAATTTTTAAATGGAGAAGCCTTATTACGTAAGGATATGGAAGAGGATGACATTGAAAATTTATTAGTACAGCAAATAGAATTCTGTAATACTATTGTCTTAAATAAGGTAGATGAGGTTACAGAGGCTGATAAAGCTAAGGTTATTGCTGTAATTAAAGCGCTTCAGCCTGAAGCAAAGATAATTGAAGCTAATTATGGTAAGGTTCAGTTAAATGAAATATTTGATACTTATGCTTTTGATTTTGAACGTGTTGGTATGTCTGCAGCATGGATTAAGGCATTAAATGATCCTGAAGAAGAGGAAGAGCATCATCATCACCATCATCATGATGACGATGAAGAATGTGATGATGAAGAGTGTGAATGCCACCACCATCATGACGATGATGAGGAATGTGATGATGAAGAGTGTGAATGCCACCACCATCATGATGACGATGATGAAGGTCATCATCACCACCATCACCATCATCACCATCACCATGGAGAGGGTGAAGCATTAGAGTATGGAATTGATACCTTCGTATATCGTGCTCGCAAGCCTTTTGATAGACTAATGTTTGAGGATTATGTTTCTATGAATTGGCCAAAGGAAATTATTCGTGCTAAGGGTATGGTATGGTTTTCTAATGAACGTGATATGGCATATCTATTTGAACAATCTGGTCGTCAAAAAACCTTATCAGAAATGGGAAGATGGATAGCCTCAGCACCAAAGGCTAAGCAAGAGGAAATGCTTGAGGAAAACCCTGAAACAAAAGAAACATGGGACCCTGTGTATGGAGATAGAGAACAAAGAGTAGTTATTATTGGTCATAATATGGATAAATCGGCAATAATAAAGGCTCTAGATGATTGTCTAACTATTTAATATGAAAAAGAAGTTGTTTATAATTCCTATTATTACCATAGCTTTATTTGTAGTCTTATTGTTTTTAGTTAAATATGAGGTTACACTTAAGTTTGATAAAAAGATTATGAACTTTATATATGATGTTAGAGGTAATAAAGGAAATGCACTCTATTATATTGTAAGAATTATTACTGAATGCGGATATTTCTTTGTAATAGTACCATTATGTGTAGCAATGTTAATATACTTTAAAGCTGATCATAGAGCTTTATTTATAATAGGTACTGTTATAGCTGCAGCATTATTAAATGTTCTTATGAAGCAAATATTACATAGACCTAGACCAGATGAATTATTTAGATGGATGGAGGAATCCTCAACAAGCTTTCCATCAGGACATTCAGCTACATCATTTACATTCTATTTGATTACTCTATTAGTATTTCTTAAAGGTGTGAATAATAAGATTTTTAAAAGAATTGTTATATCTATATGTATAGTGTTAATGGTATTAGTCCCAATAACTAGACTTATTTTAGGAGTACATTATCCTACTGATGTATTAGGTGGTATCCTTGTTGCTTTAACGGTAGTGTTTACTATTTATCCGATATTTTTATATATTAATGAAAAGAAAGAATCTAGAGTATAGTTCTAGATTCTTT
>JBJEFR010000101.1:0-4639 GCA_051874255.1 Anaeroplasmataceae bacterium | reverse complement strand
AAAAAAGAATAGACCTAAGTGTCTATTCTTTCCATTTCATGAATACTTTTATTTCTATAAATAAGATCTCCTCTACTACTAAATCCAAGACTTTCCCAGAATTTATTTCCATTATCATTTTTACTAAAGACTACTAAGGCAACCTTATTTATTCCTTCCCTATCTAATGCCTCTAATGCTGTATTTACAAGCTTTTTTCCTAATCCCCTTTTTTGGTATTCTTCTTTAACAACAACATGATAAATGAAGCCTCTTCTACCATCATGTCCTGACATAATTACCCCAATAAGCTTATTATTATCCTCTGCGACAAAGCAGGTATTAGGATTACGAGCTAAATATTTTTTAATACCCTCTTCACTATCATCAGTTTTATTTAAGCCCATTCCTTTAGTATTTATCCATAGATTATATACTTCCTTGTAATCCTCTATTTTCATCAATCTTATATTTATCATTTAAATTAATCTCCTTAAATCTAATATATAATAATTATAGCATATTGTTTTAATTAAAAAAAACTCCTAGATTTGCATAAATTACTATGCATAGGAGTTTTAAATAACCTAAAACCTATTACCCTTTTTTAACCTTTGAAGCTCCTGATGTAGAAACACTAATATTTGTTGATTCACTATAATATATAATTTCACTTGCCCCCGATAAATCTCCACAAAGAGATGATGTGAATCTAACACTTAATTTAGATGCTCCTGACAAATCAGCCTCTACATTAGCTGCATCTAAAGAATCTGCATTGATTTGTGAAGCTCCTGACAAGCTCACATCCATTTTACTTGTATTTCCACATAGTATAGCATAGGATGCTCCACTTAACTCTATATTTAAATTTTCTACCTCAAGACTTCCAATTTCAATTTTACTTGCCCCACTTAAATTCAAGTCTAAATCGGTATTATTTATTTCTTCAATATTTACACATGCTGCCCCACTTAAGGTTATATTTGGCTTATAACCAACAACTACATCCTTATCAATAGTAGCATTAACATTAGAAAAATGAATATATCTAAATTCATAATTATATAAGTAAATATCAACTGATTTAGTTACATAATTTTCAAATTTATTTCCAGATATTTCTACTGTATCATAATAAGATGTTACATTTAATCTTTCTAATATATCTTTGCTTGCATCAATTACTATTTTTTTACTTTCCCCTTTTAAAATATGGACATTTGGTCCAAAACAAACTCCCTTTTGTTTTAAAGAAATATTTTTGATATTAAGTGAAGATACTCCCTCAATAGTATATTCAGATGAGGTTAGTTCTTCAGTTGCAACAATATCTCTTTTTAATGAACAGCTTGTTAATAGTAAAACACAAATTACGAAACTAAATAATAATATCTTTTTCATTCTACTAACCCCTTACCTTCTTTTTAGTATACTTATTAATTAGAATATATGTGGTAAGAATCACAAGTATACTAGTTGCAAGCACTATATAACTTACATAATTTTCTACCCTATGACCAAAGAAATATAAGGTAGAATCAAAGCTTTTAGATAAATCATTTACTACCTCTGTAGGAAAATACTTTCCATCAAGCTCACTTAATACTCCATTCATATAATGATTATGGAGTAGTGAGGTACCATATGTACCAGGAAGGCACATAAGTACCTTTTGAAGTACATTACCAAATTGACTGATTGGCATATATGCACCACAAATAAATCCATATACAGAGCTTATTAGAGTACCTACTACTGACATTTGTCCCTCAGTCTTTAAAAAGTAGTTTATTACAGACGATAAGCCTGTACCAAATAATACTAATAAAAATACATCAAGTAATATTAATAAAACATCTATTAAGCTTAAATACCAACCAACAAAAGCTAAATAAATGAAGCCGATTGAAACAATTGTATAGCATATAATGAGAGTTGCAAAAGCTGAGGATATAAAATAACTTAAATATAAGGTTTCTCTTTTTACCGGTGCAATTGTAATATCTGGAAGTACAGTATTAGCTTTATCCTGAATCATTAATAAATTACTACAGAAGGCAATAGTTACTGAACACGTTGCAAGTAAGCTTGAAAATAGCCAGCCACTCACAAATCCCTCTACTATAGAATCAGGTACCACTACCCCATCTGGTATAACTGATCTAAAGCTATCTCTATATACATTGCCTAAGAATGTTAAGAATAAAAGTAGCATAATTAGTGGTGTAATAAGTGATGATATAAACAAAGCCTTATCCTTAAAGAATAGCTTTGTATTTCTCTTAACTAATATCCATAAAACCTGCATTAGTCTATTCCCCCTTCGAGCTTCTTTCCTGTTGCGGCTAAAAATACATCATCCATTTTCCCCTTAGTTATCTCATAATCAGTAAATAATTCCCTATTATTAATTACTAATTTTGTCGCAGCCCTAGTATCTTTAACCTCTATGCGATAGCCATCCTTAATACGCTCATATTTAGTACAAATCTTTTTTAAGTCCCCTTCACTTATATTATAGAATGTTATGAAATCATGAGTATATTTATTTTTTAGCTCTACTGGTGTACCTTCAGCAACAATTAGTCCACAATCTAAAATCACAACATAATCAGCATCATTAACCTCCTCCATATAGTGAGTTGTTAAAAATACTGTAAGACCATTTTGTTTTCTTAGACTATGAATAACCTCCCAAACCTTACTTCTTGTTTGTGGGTCTAGTCCTGTTGTAGGTTCGTCTAAAATTAATATTTTAGGATTATGAATTAATGCTCTTGCCACATCAACTCTTCTTTTTTGTCCACCAGATAGCTTCTTAAAGGGTCTATCTAATATTTCTTTTAAATCAAACATTAAAGTTAGCTCTTCTAATCTTTTATTAAAATCATCCTTTATTATTCCATAAAGCCCTGCACGATATCTTAAATTATCTCTTACTGACAATTCCTTATCTAATGATGAATTTTGAAATACAACCCCTATGTCATTTCTTATAGCATCTACATCCTTATCTAAGTCATGACCATTAATAATTACTTCCCCGCTATCCTTTGATAATTGTCCGCACATAATAGATATCGTTGTTGACTTCCCTGCACCATTAATCCCTAAAAATGCAAAGAACTCTCCCTCTTTAACCTTAAATGTTAAATCCTTTACTGCCTTTACTTCCTTATAATTTTTGTTCAATCCTCTTATCTCAATTATATCCTTCATTTCTAACCTCCTTGGATTGGCAAACTCATTTTAGTTAATAAATAAGAATAAATCTACCTTTTTTTACTAAGTTGCAGTAAACAAGGGGTAAGTTGCAATAAAAAAAGGACATAAGTCCTTCAATTAAATATTAATTTTTGACTTTATATCCTTTGTATATTGTCTTGTAATAACTATTGTTTCCTCATTAGTTAGTGTTGCTATTAATCTACTATTCTTATCAGGCTCTACTGATAATATTTCTTTAGTATTACAAATCATTGATTTAGAGCATCTTATAAAATAATCTGGTAGGATATTTTCTAATTGATATAGTTTTTCTTTAATTTCATAGAAGGTATCCTTAGTATATAGGAAGCTTTGATTATCAACAGCTTCTATATAATATATTTCATTAAAATCAATATTATAATTTTTATTATCCTTAAGTGCCTTTATAGATGTAATATCTGTTTCTAAAATATTTATTAACTCATCATATGATTTTATAGTTTCATCACATTCTATAAGCTTCTTTTTTATACTTAGCTTATATTTCTCTTTTTTATATTCAAATATTTCATCATTATTTAAATTATTATATATATCACTTGTTTTACTAAGAATAATTAGCGTTTTATCATTATAATTAAAGCATGTACCATTTAGCTTTGAAGCTAATTGGCTAAAATATGCTTCTTTTAAATCATCTGCCTCTTCTAATCCAACTAGTGTTTCAATAGAACTTGCGTTATTAATAGATAATTTTACTAAATAAAATACATTATTTTTTTCCATATATTCCTTAGTAATTAATTCAAAGGAATTTTTAGTAAATACAATTCCTTCCTTATTGGCTAAAAATTTAAAAGAGTTTTCAAATGATAAGTATAAAAGCTCAGTCATCATAACAATACCTAAAGATGATAATAACCAAGTAGGATTAAAAAACTGAATTACTGAAATAGTTGCCCATGATAATAAGGCAAAAATAATCATTATCAATTCATTTTTAGAAAATATTTTATAATTTTTAAGTAGTATAATAAAAATTATTACTAAATAAATAACTAAAAAAGTATATATAGTATTAGCCATAAAGCCATATGAATAAAATCCATCCTCTTCTACATAATATTTCAAATCACCAAATAATATTAAAAAGAAGGTTATTACAATGGGAATAATTCTTATTATAATTTGAGCTTTACTATATTTCTTTTGGCTTCTTGCCTTTAAATCAATATATAAAAATAACATAATAATTATTAAATCTAATGATCCTATATATAATTGATGTGAAAAACGATTTAACCAAAGAGGTATAGTATCTAGGTTAGTTATTGTAAATAATGTAAAAAACTCAGATAAAATATTAAATAGTCCACATAAAATAAAGGCTGAAAAAAAATAGGTTGACTTTAAAGGGAGATGCTTATGAGAAAAATAATCAAAGGTA
>JBJEFR010000100.1:0-4641 GCA_051874255.1 Anaeroplasmataceae bacterium | reverse complement strand
TTAGGATATAGGCAACTTATCATTACTATTATCTATACTATCTAATAAGATAGATACTAGGAGCTAGAATCTTGTGACTTAAGTCATAAGAGGTTCAAATATTTTCGATATTTTAAGTGCTATAATGAATATAGATTATTATAAATGAAAGAGAGAAATACTATGTTTTTTGTTAAAAACGTTGTTAAATTTGATTTTAATGATACAGAAATAAATTTAAGTGATTTTAGAATACAGGTATTAGAAGAGTCCTATCCTAGGCATTACCATAGTGAAAATAGTTATGAAATACATTATTTTCCTTATGGTAAGGGTAAGATGATTATAGATGATATTCCCTATGATATAATTCCTAATACTTTAATTATAACAGGACCATTTGTTAATCATGAACAAATACCTAATGAGCCTTTAACTAAATACTCAGTATATTTAACTATAAAAAAGAGTAGTGAGGACAGCTTATTATCATTATTTCTAGATAAGAAGTATTATGTAGGAATTGATAATTATAATTGCTTCGAGATACTTAAAAAGATTGAGGAAGAATTAAAAAATCCAACATTAGGATATAAAATCAATGTTGAATCATTAGTTAAGATGCTTATAGTATCTATTATTAGAAATTATAATAATAAATCAGTAATAGAGGATTTCGATGAGAATGAAGATATAGTCTTTAAAATAGAGGCAATATTTTTAAATGAATTTAAAAGTATTACTATAAATGATATGGCTAATAGAGTATATATGAGTGTAAGACAGCTTCAAAGATTTTTAAAGAAGCATTATAAAAAGACATTTAATACCCTAAAGCTTGAATATAGAATGAATTATGCAATATATTTATTAAATAAAACAAATATGAAAATAGAAGAAATATCCTCTTTATGTGGATATTCATCTTCAGAGCATTTTTCAGAAGCATTTAAAAAGAAATTTAATAAAACACCACTAAAATATAGAAAGGAATCTAAATAAATATGGATGATAGAAAAATTATAATAGAAAAATTACAAGAGCTTATAGATGAAACTATTGATGGTGCAACAAGGCTAGCTATTATAAAGGAAGCTACAAAGCCTTTTCAGCATATGATGATGTCATATGAATGTGCTATTAAAGAAATAGAGACTAAATTAATGGTTCTAGATAGAGAATATTCATTAAATGATGAACAAAATCCCATTGATTCTATTAAATCAAGAGTTAAATCATTAGAAAGTATTGTTGAAAAGATAAAAAGAAAAAATATTGATATAAGTGTTAATTCTATAGAGGATTCAATTAAGGATATTGCCGGAGTTAGAGTTATTGTAAATTTCCCAGAGGATGTATATAAAATTAGAGATGGACTATTAAAGCAAGATGATATATTTTTATTAGAGGAGAAGGATTATATAAAAAATCCTAAGAAAAATGGATATAGATCTCTACATTTAATAGTTGAGACACCTATATTTTTATCTACAGGTAAAAAAATGGTTACTGTAGAGATTCAGATTAGAACGATAGCTATGAATTTCTGGGCATCCTTAGAGCATCAATTAAGATATAAGAAGAATATTGAAGAAAAATTTAGTATTTCTTTAACCTTAAAAATGCTGGCTGAGGAATCAGCTAGCCTTGATTTAAGAATGGAAAGGTTAAAGAAACAAATATATAAAGATTAAATAGATTTTTTCTTAATAATTCTATATGATCTTTCATCAAAATCAATAATACCTTCTTTTTTTAGGTTATTTAATTCAACAGAAAGAGCACTGCGTTCAACTCCTAAGAAGGTTGCAAGCTCAGTTTGATTAAAAGGAATTTTAAAGTATTTTTTCTTACCATTAGCTTGGTTTTTCAAGTATGATAGGATTTTTACTCTTGTTTTTGACTGACACATAGAATGAATACGGGCAGTTGAATTAAATAAAGATTTTGATATGTTTGCGCATGTAAGCTTTTGACAATCTATATGACGCTTACATCGGTTTTCGCACGGATTTAAAAAACGATATGCATTGCATATTAATACTATCGTTTCTTCTAAAGCGACTAACTCCTCATTATATGCTTCTAGGTCTAAGGATGTATATTCAATACCAAAAATATCATCATCATAATATTCTCTATTTATGATTTCTTTACCATTGATATCAATGGTATAGCTTCTAGCATGTCCCTTTAGAATTATATAAATATTGGAAGTATCATCATCAGGATTAACAATAGTAGCATTTTTTTTATAGGTTGTAACTCTACTATTGAAGCATCTTAAAATGGCTCTAAATTCTTGTTCTTCTAAATCTTTAAAATAAATACTATCTCTTATATACTTTTCCATATAAAAATGTTGTTGGAATTCCAACATCCTCCACGATTTTATTATACTATAATACATATGCAAAAGTAAAGGAAGGAGAGCTAGATTATGAATGTTATAAAAAGAAGTGGGAAAGAGGTAACATTTGATGAAAGTAAAATTTATAATGCGATTTTAAAGGCGAATGAATCAATTGATGAAAGAAGATATCGTTTAACTGAGGAAGAGATTGATTCAATTGTTGAATCAGTTAACGAGAAGGCTAACTTTTTAGGAAGAGCCGTCGGAGTTGAGGAAATTCAAGACTATGTAGAGGAAGCTATAATGGAGCATGGTAAATATAAGGTGGCAAAATCTTATATTACATATCGTTATAAGCATGAACTTATTCGTAAGAGTAATACAACAGATGAATATATTTTATCTTTAATAGATGGACAAAATGAGGAAGTAAAACAAGAAAATTCAAATAAAAATCCAACAGTTAATAGTGTTCAAAGAGATTATATGGCTGGAGAAGTATCAAAGGATATTACAAATAGATTTTTACTTCCAGAGGATATAAAGGATGCGCATAAAAATGGACTTATTCATTTCCATGATGCAGATTATTTTGCGCAACATATGCATAATTGTGATTTAGTTAATTTAGAAGATATGCTTCAAAATGGTACAGTTATCAGTCAAACATTAATTGAAAAGCCACATAGCTTTTCAACAGCCTGCAACATCGCAACTCAAATAATTGCCCAGGTTGCATCAAGTCAATATGGTGGACAATCAATATCTTTAGCACATTTAGCACCATTTGTTGATATTAGCCGTAAGAAAATTAGAGCAGAGGTTATTGCTGAGTATGAAGGTATTGGTGTTAATGTATCAGAAGATAAAATTAGTGAGGTAGTTGAAAATAGATTACGTGGTGAGGTTGAGCGTGGAGTTCAAACTATTCAATATCAAGTAGTAACATTAATGACTACAAATGGTCAAGCACCATTTATTACTGAATTTATGTATTTAAATGAGGCTAAAAATCAAACTGAAAAGGATGATTTAGCTTTAATTATTGAAGAAACTTTAAAACAAAGAATGAAGGGAATTAAAAACGAAAATGGTGTTTATATTACACCTGCTTTCCCTAAGATTATTTATGTACTTGAAGAAGATAATATCAATGAGGATTCAAAATATTACTATTTAACAGAGCTTGCAGCTAAGTGTACTGCAAAGCGTATGGTTCCTGATTATATTTCAGAAAAAATCATGAAGCAACTAAAAAAGGGAAATTGTTATCCAGTAATGGGATGTAGAAGTGCCCTTTCAGTTTGGTATGATGAACAAGGTAAGGCTAAATTCTATGGAAGATTTAACCAAGGAGTAGTAACCATTAACCTTGTTGATGTAGCATGTAGCTCTTTTGATATAGATGATTTCTGGAAGGTATTAGATGACAGACTTGAGCTTTGTCATAGAGCCTTAAGATTACGTCATGAAAGATTAAGAGGAACAAAGAGCGATGTTGCCCCTATCTTATGGCAGCATGGAGCATTAGCTCGTTTAAAACCTGGTGAGACAATCGATAAGCTTTTATATGGTGGATATTCAACTATATCATTAGGATATGCAGGTTTATGGGAAACAGTTTATAAATTAACTGGTAAAAAGCTTACTGAAGAGGAAGGACAAGATCTTGGTATAAAGATTTTACAATATATGGATGATAAGTGTGATAAGTGGACTGAAGAGGAAAATGTTGCATACTCTATTTATGGTACACCACTTGAATCAACTACTTACAAATTTGCCAAGGCTTTACAAAAACGTTTTGGTATAATTAAGGGTGTCACTGATAAGAATTATATTACTAATAGCTATCATGTTCATGTAACAGAGGATATTGATGCATTTAGTAAGCTTAAAACAGAAAGCAAATTCCAATCATTATCACTTGGTGGAGCTATTTCCTATGTAGAAGTACCTAATATGCAGGATAATATTCCAGCTGTATTACAAGTAATTAAGTTTATATATAATAATATTATGTATGCTGAGCTTAATACTAAGAGCGATTATTGTCAAAAGTGTGGATATGATGGAGAAATAAAGATTGTAACAGATAAATCAGATAAGCTAGTTTGGGAATGTCCAAATTGTGGTAATAGAGATCAATCATCAATGAATGTTGCAAGAAGAACTTGTGGATATATTGGAAGTCAATTCTGGAATCAAGGTAGAACACAAGAAATAAAAGAAAGAAAATTACATCTATAAAAAATGGTACTCTAAATAAATCGGAGTAGGTAGCAAAATCTAACTATAAAATAAACGGA
>JBJEFR010000099.1:0-22409 GCA_051874255.1 Anaeroplasmataceae bacterium | reverse complement strand
CATTTTCTTCTTCATTCTTGCTACTTCCTCAACTACATTATTTTTTATTTGTTTTACTCCACACTCTTTACGATTTCCCTTTATTATTCAGCTTAGCTGGAACTACAGGTTGATTAAACCAAACTCCACATTTACCAACTGAATCTTTTCCTATTTTCTCTGCAAGCTTTATTATTAAATTTTTTTTAGGTTCTTTATTATTCATAAACATCCTTCCTCCTTTCGAAAAAAATATAAAAATAATTAATTTCTCAAACAATATAATTGTCACAAGATGCAGTTTTTTTGTCATAAGATGCATTTTTATAGGTTAAAAAACCTACTATCATACTAATTGTTGAAAATAATTGAGGAAGTGTTATTAAAATTGAAAAATTTAGTTTAGGAATAAAAAGAAAAGTGAAAATGCAAATTAAACAATATAATGAAGCTATCAAAACTGCTATAGCATTCATTTTTTCTTTTTTTCTTACATCAATAGGATTATTAGGATGACCAACAGGAGCAAAAATAGAAATTAGAATTAAACACAATAATGATATTGCTATTGAAAGAATATTAAGAATTCTATAGTTAATAAGTAAAATTAAATTCATTGCAATATACATAAACACTAGTAATCCAATACAGCCAAAATGTGTTTTTGAGTGATACCCTCCTATGCATCTTCTTATAACAATAAATGCTATAGCAAAAACAAATGTTTCATAGTACCTTTTTGTAATGAGTGCTCCAATAATTAAAATAATAAAATTAATTAATGTAGAAAACAACATTTCAAAACAATATTCATAAACATCTAAATCTTCTTTATTAATCTCACCTTTATTAATAAAAAAAAGAGTAATCTTTCTTGCAAGTAATTTCATAATCAATACCTCCAAGCTAAAAATACTCTTTTTATTATTTATTTCAATTTAATATGCACAAGATGCAGTTTTAATGTCATAAGATGCAGCTTATTATGTTATTCTTCATTTCTGATATAATATATTCTATTCCTGTTTAAAATACTAAATCCAATACCCAAAATAATTATACCTAATATAAGGTTCACTATTATTAAATACATTACTAATAACGGATTTACAATCATTAAGGTAAAACCATAAGTTTCTTTTGAATAAGAATTAATACAGCTAATAAATAATAATCCAATTATAACCGAAGTAACTAGTGTTATACAATATGCTATAACTAATGGTAATACTAAATTTCTGACCAATATTCGATTTTTTTCTCTTAGCACCAATAATAATCCACACATCTTTTTATTATCCAATAAATACCTTTTATAAAGCATTATAATTAAATATACACACACACTAAAACAAATGACAAAAACAAATAGAATTATTATAAACAAATTATCTATATAACTACTTAATTCAGGTATATCAATTTGCTTATTTTTTAATATAGAGCTACAAAATAATACTAGGGATACCGTTTGAATCATCAAAAATACTAATGACATAATAAAATAATTTAATTTGTTATTAATGTATATATATTTAGAATAGCCCTTAACCTTTACATATTCTATGTTTGACACTTCATTATGTTCTGGTAAAACATTACATATAATCCCATTATCAAAAGCTATTTCCATAGTATCAGAATGATTAAATAGTTCAACATCATGAGTAGAAACTAATACTAAATGATCCTTTGAAAGTTCATATAATATATCTACAACTATTTTTTTATTATCATCATCTAATGAACTAGTTGGCTCATCACAAATAAATACAGGTAAATCCATAATAATACATCTTATAAGTTCCACTCTTCTTATTTGACCTATAGATAAATCACAACCAAATTTATCTTTAATATCATTAATTTTAAATTTATTAAGTAAATCATTAATAATGGATTTATTCTTTTGATAGGAATTACATATAAAACATAAATAATCATATATAGTTATATTTTTAAATATATAATCCTGCTGTAATAATATACAAGCATAGTCATTATTATTATAATTATGTTCTAGTTTTCCACTAGTAAGTGTATCTAAACCTGATATTATATTTAAAAGTGTACTCTTACCACATCCACTTTCGCCACTTACTACAACAAGCCCTTTAGATGGTAATTCTAGATTAAGATTATTAAATATTACCTTTTTCTTTTTATATTCTTTGTATCCATCAATAATTCTTATCATTTCTTTTCCCTCAAATAAAGTATAGTATCCTTCTTACTCATTTTATATATTTGAACATACATTAAAAATATCATAAATAAAATAGCTATACTAAAAAAGAACACATATAAAATAGAATAACTATTAATCTTTATAATAGCTCCTAGCATTACATAATTATAAAGAACCTTATCAGAAATATACCATATACTTCCAATTAGTGAAGAAATTAATGTTGCAATAACAAAAATTAATAAATCAAATGAAATAATAAATAAGGTCTTCTTATTTTTAAACTTCTCAAGCTTTAATGATAACAAAATATCCTTTCTGATATGCTTTGTTGATACATAATATACTAATAAAACAATGATATCTAAAATAAGTAATACGCCAAGCTCTATTCCTCTAATTAGCTTAGTACAAGCATAGGAACAATAATCCATATTATAGACATAAGCCATATTAGTATAATCATTTCGGTTTATAACATATTCAGATAGTCCCATATTATATAAGGTATCAATTTTATTTCTATCAATATCTCTTACTAAAACAGCAGAATCCTCATTAAAATTAAGGGCATAATCAAATAATTCTATATGCTTATTTTTTAAACAGCTAATGTAATATCCCGTTTTCTTTAATTCCTCAGGGGTTAATATATGATCACCTGAAATTCCCTTTATGACATATTCCTCTGTTTTAGCCTTAGCATAATTTATATAACCATACTTCTTTTGTTCTTCATAATCAAAGCCACAAAATAATGTTTTAAAGGTAATAGTTTTACCAATAGCCCTATCTAGAGAATCAAAAAGCTCTAATGCTAGTTTTTGATTGATAATTATTTCATTATCATTTAAATTTATTTCTCCTAATAATAAATTATCTATATTATCATTTACTACTAAAGTATAGTTCTTTCCATCAATCATCGAAATAACTGAATAACCACCATTTAAAATATCATATGTAGATTTATTCATAAGAGCAACCATTTCATCAGAAATAACCGAATTGTTATCTTTAAAAATAGATTCAATAGTATATTCTTGTCTATTCATCATTATCTTTGTAGAGATCAATTCACTAACATTCTTGTAGTTATATCCTAAATAGCTATTATAATCATATAATATGCTTTTAGCAAAGCTATTAGAAATTGAAATACCATTAGGACTAATATTTTCATCTCCGTATATTACATCAAAAAAACAGTTATCTGATATCCCAATCCAATTTGGATTTGTAATAGAATAATCCTCTATACTCCTAAAATCAAAACGACCAGCATTTTTATAACACTTTATACCATCAATTTTAGATAATACCTCTTCTGCATCACTTCTTAATATGTTATTAGCAGCATAAATAAAACCATGATTACTCATTGATGCCTTTGAATATAAAACATTTGTGATATTATTTTCTTTATAATAATCAAGCTTCATTCCAGTCAAATCAGGCTCTCTTAAAAAAGAAACTAAAAATAATATTAGAGTAGTAATTAATGTAAATAACAAAGAAAATGTAATTAGTTTACCCTTAATTGCAGATAGTAAGAATTTTATAATACTTATTTTATTACCAAATACTTTTTCTTCATTTTGAATTTTTTGAATTGAGCTTTCTATTATATTATTATTGATATTATCTAAGCTAATTTCAGTATAATCCATATTTATAAAATGCTTAATTTCATGAGTAGCTACTATTATTAATTTACTTTTAGATAATTCATATAAAACATTTGAGACCTTTAATGCTGTTTTCATATCTAAGGCACTGGTTGGTTCATCAAATAAAATAATATCTCTATTTTTTATTATTTCTTTATATGTATTTACTCTTTGTGCTTCTCCCCCTGAAAGATTGCCTATTTTTTCCTCTAATAAATCTTCAATACCAAAGACACTAGCTATTTTATCTTTATGTTCAATTTCATTCTTAGTGAATATAGAACTATATGTTAAATTTTTATTAACGGTAGTCCAATTAAATAGACCATTCTTTTGAATAGCATAGCCCATTGACCTACCATCATATATTAATTCTCCAGAATCAAGTCTATCAACGCCAAAAAACACATTTAACAATGTGCTTTTTCCTCTTCCACTCTCGCCTGTAATCAATACTAAGCCATTATGTGGAAATTCAATATTAAGATTTTCAAAGATTATCTTATTTGAATAGCTCTTACATCCAGATATTAATTTCATTCTTATACACCTCAAAAATAATCATATTAGATTCACTAAATATGAACAATATTTTTGGTATAAGATGCAGTTTTAATGTCATAAGATGCAAATTATTATAATGCTAATTTTCATTTTTAATTTCTTCTATTAGCTTTAATTCCTCTTTAGAGAATTCTCTATTTTCTAATAAATCTGGTCTTCTTTGCATTGTTTTTCTTAAAGATTCCTTAAGTCTCCACTTAGCTATTTCCTTATGATTACCATTTTGTAAAACCGCTGGAACCTCCATACCATTAAATACACTAGGTCTTGTATACTGTGGATACTCAAGTAATCCATTTTGATGGCTATCTCCTAAATATGAATCCTCACTAATAGCACCACCAAGTAGTCTAATTACGCTATCTGCAATAACCATACTTGCAAGCTCTCCACCCGTTAAAACATAATCACCTATTGATATTTCTTCATCTACCAAGGCTCTTATTCTTTCATCAAAGCCCTCATAATGACCACATATTAGAATTAGCTCTTCATAATCCCTAGCTAAAGCATTAGCCTTTTTTTGAGAATAAACCTCTCCTTGTGGAGTAAGTAGTATAACATGAGATTTATCAGTTTTTATAGCCTTAAGGCAATCATAAATAACTACTGGATTAATTACCATACCAGCTCCTCCACCATATGGTGTATCATCTACCTTATGATGCTTATCAGTACTATATTCTCTAAAGTCTATTACCTCAATTTTTACAACACCCTTAGCTATTGCTCTTTTTATAATAGATTCACTTATAAATCCCTCATACATTGATGGGAATAAGGTAACTAGCTTAATTATCATAATAATCCCTCTATTTCATGAATTATTATTCTATCATCTAATACATCAATAATAAACTCCTTACGGAAAGGAATAAAACGATTTTTACCATTGACATCAACTACAAGCATTTCACCCTGAGGAATTTCTCTTACCTCTTTAACAACGCCTCTTTTAATTCCATCCTCGTTATATATATCCTTTCCTTCAAGCTCATAATAATAAAATTCATCATTACTTAACTCCTCAAGATTACTTTTATCAATCCAAATATAAGAACCCTTATATTTTTCAACTAAATTTATATCTAAAAGATCTTTAAAAGTAACAAGGATATTATTATCATAATCCTTAACATTAAGTACCTCTACTGGTATATAGTTATTCTTAAATTCAATATATAATTTACTACCCTTATAGAATCTATCAAAGTCACTTAAATTTCTAACCTTAAGTTCACCCTTTAATCCATGTGTATTTAGTATTTTTCCAACAACAAGACCATCCATTATTTTACCTCTCTTACTTCACCTGTAGATAACGCAAGTAAATACATATTTACCCTTTTATTTGAAATACTATTAACATATTTCTTATATATATTTAGCTGACGATCATATTCACTATGATTTAAATCACATAGCTTATAATCAATTATATCTATATGATCATCATACTCTGCCAACAAGTCAATTATACCATGATATTTATTTCCTTCAAGTGTCATAATAAATTCATGCTCATGATATGTTTTAGCATTACTCAAGGTTTTCATAAAAGGAATATTTAAGCATTTTTCAATCATATCCTTATATTTGCTATCAATATTTTGAGTAGAGGGACTAGTAAAATCCATTCCTTCCATTATCTCATGAAGTACAAGTCCTAAATCAATATTTTCCTTTTCTCTATCACTTAAAACCTCTAGTACCTCTCTAGATATTCTAGATTTAGATAAAGGCTTTGTCTTATATGATTTATTATCATAAATAGGCTTATCATTATATTTCATTTTAAACGCAAAGCTTTGATCCTTATAATCCTTTGATAGATTGTAATCATCCATATCTACTACTTTTATAAATGGACTACATTTATCCATAACATAATTCATAAAATCATTAAGATTATTAAATTCTTCTGGATTCTTAACAATTCTTTTACCATCTTTATCTATATCATTAATTGGAGATAATATAATCATCTTTTCTCTTGTTCTTGTTAGGGCTACATAAAATAATCTGATACGCTCTGATATATCCTTTTTCATAGCCTTATCAACGGCTACACGTCTTATAATTTCTTTATCAGAATCAATAACAGTATAAATACCACTTTCATTAAAATAACCTATTTGCTTTTGGAAATCTTTTCGGTTAAATTTAACTCCTAAAAGCGAAAAATAACAAATAGGAAACTCTAATCCCTTAGATTTGTGGATATTCATAATCTTAACTCCTGGATCATTAGAAACATCTAAGGAATACTTAAAATCAAAAGCTTTCTCACTAACCATTTCATCTAAATAATTTGCAATATTTGATAGGCTTTCACCATAGCTAGATACATTTTTAATGAATGCTGTAATATTTTCAATTATTACCATTCTTTCATTAACATTTCCAATAAATGATAATCTTTCGATTACTTTAAAATCTATTAGTATATCCTTAAAAATATCCTCATTAGAATAATAATTAATATTTTTACTAATCTCCCTAGCACATAGAGAAATAGGATTATCTATAGGCATACCAAAGGTTTTATAAGTCTCCCCTTCATCATTTATTCTTTCTATCTTTGATTTAGTGACAATACTAAATAGCTCCTCATCCTTTAGGTCACTTATAAATGATCTTCCTACACTCATAAGAGCGTTATAATAATCTCTATTATAGATATGCTTTGACTCTAAATCAACAAGCTTAATCAATGAAGAAACGAGTCTTGTGACATCATCAAAGTTAAGCTTAATATCCGCATTTATCGCAACAGGTAATCCAGTATTTTCAAGTATTTCCTTATAAAGCTCAAAATTAGTACCTCTATCCATTAATATACAAAAATCGCTTGGAACACATTCTCTAAGACATTTTTTATCCTTATCATAAATTAATGTTTTATTATCTATTTTTTTCTTTATATCGGCTGCAATATAAAATGCTTCTTTTTCAATATAGGAATATTGTTCTTTATAATCATCCTCAAGGTCTTCAGGATCATCTATTTTATACCTAATAATTTCCATTTCATTATTTAAGGTCTTAAAGCTTTCGCTATAATCCGTAAATCCATAATTCATCTGATGTTCTTTTTTATAAGAAGCATCTCCATACTCATCAGTCATTAAATTATTAAAAATAAGGTTAATAGAATCAAGTACCTCAGATCTAGATCTAAAATTTTTATTAAGATCAATAGCTAACCCACCATTATTATTTTTATAATTTGAATATTTATTTTTAAATATATATGGATTAGCATTTCTAAAACGATATATACTTTGCTTAATGTCTCCTACCATATAGACATTATTATTACTTATTTTAGAAATAAATTCCTCTTGTATATCAGATGTATCCTGATATTCATCTATTAATATTTCTGATATTCCATTTTTAATTTCATTTTTAATAAACTCATTCTCATCTACAAGCTTAATAGCCATTTTTGCTATATCATTAAAAGAGAAGGCATTAATATCACATTTTAATTCATATAATCTATCCTTAAGTCTTTTGGCAAGCTTAATATATAAATTAGAAAAGTCTCTATTAGCTAATATAGCTTCTATCATTTCCTCCTCAGAAGAAAATGATGCAAGAGGATGCTTTTTTAATGCTGTAGCACTTACCCCAAAAACCTCATATTCTAGTTCTTTAAAGGTATTTACCTTACTACTAGCTATTTTTTTTAGTTCCTTAAGCTCCTCATCCTTTGATGAACCAGCACTCTTGACTCCTGGCATTCCTGAAGCAGGCTTTCCCTTAGATTCATAAATATTATTTAAATAAAAGCTTCTAATATCCTCATAGCTAGGATTTTTTTCAAACATTGCTTCAAAATTTAAAGCATATGCTAAAACTGCCTCATCTGTGCTCTTTTTACCTACTGAGGCTAAATGCTCATTAATATCATTAATACTATTTTTAATATCTGGAAGCATTTCATATAATTCTTTAATTTTTATATTAATTAAAGCTAAATATTCATTTTTTAATGCTTCCATATTTGATTCATTATAAAATAAGCTATCATATTCATTGTAGGATGCATCTGTATCCACCATAATTTCAAAGGCTTTATAAATATTCTTAATTCCTTCTTTTAATGCTTCCATATCCTTAGATGGAAATACATCATAAAATTTATATAAAACCGGATTATCATTTTTAAATTCATCCTCTAATATTTCTTCTAATATTTGATTAGTTTTTAATTCTAAATAAAATCCGTCTATATTTTTAATATCACTATCAACTCCAATAAGCTGATGATATTTTTTGACAAGCATTAATGAGTATGCATCAAAGGTCATAATATTAGAGGTATCAACAAATTCTAAAAACTTTCTAACCTCAGGATTAGTAGAGCTTTTTATTTTATCTCTTACTCTTTCCTTCATTTCAGCAGCTGCTGCATTAGTAAAAGTAAGTACTAAAAGAGATGAAAGAGGAATACCTGATTCAAGCTTTTTTATAATACGCTCTGTTAATACTGCTGTTTTACCAGAACCTGCACCTGCCGAAACAACTATATTATTTCCTGCTAGTGTCATTGCATCTATTTGTTCCTTAGTCCATGCCATTTTCCTCTTTACCTCCTTCATCTAATATAAGGGTTTGATAATCTCTATTCTTTTTATAACAAATTCCCTTAAACTCACAATATCCACATGATAGTTCCTTACCCTTTTCATTTCGTTTAGGATTTATTACATAATTACCAATTTTTATATCATCATAGGCCTTTAAAATGGCCTCATGAGTTTCTTTTACTGCATTATCTATATCACTATCATTTAAAAGCTTAGCATATTTATAGAATTCGCCATTTTTTGATATCTTAAGATTTTTAATATATTCACTATTTTCATAATTAGGATCAATTTTTGACATAATCTTAATATCACTATTAGTGTATCCTTCTAACATATAGTTATCATTATTCATTTTAATCCTTTGTAAATAGAAGCCTACAGGTATACTTGATTTATAATCATTCGAATTCTTTAAAATATATAAATAAATGGGTAGTTGTAAATTTTGACCAGCCTTAATATTTTTAAATCCTAAAACATCGTTTCCAGTTTTATAATCAACAACAGCCACAAAGGACTTATTATCATCTGTCATAAGCTTATCTATTTTACCTGTTAATATAAGCTTATTATCAATTATATCGATATCAAATGACTTTTCTTTATAAATCACATTAAAGCTAGTATTTTTTTCATGCTCCTTATTAAATTCAATTATTCCTTTAACAAGCGCATCTGATATATTAATGAAAAATAAATCACTTGCTTTAATGTTATCTCCAAATAATTCCTTAGTAGCCTTTATTTTACAATTACTATAAGAAAAATCATCATCATATGAATGCTCTAGCATATAATGAACATAATTACCTATATTTAATGCTTCTGTGCTTTTCTTTGGCTTAACACCTAAAACATATCCTAAGTAATACTTAAAATTACATTCATAAAAATCTTTAATTGAGGAATAAGATAATCTTATAGTTTCAGGTAAATATGAATCTAATTCATCCGTATTTATTCCACTAAATCTATTATCATATTTCATATAATTAATATCATATATACTTTTTTTAAAGGATTTTTTTTCTATTCCAAATTTACGATAAAGATCAAGACATTCTCCATAAGAAAGAATATCCTCTTTTTCATTTTCTCCAAATAAGCTATAATCCTTTATAACCTTATATCCTAATTCTTCAATTAATACTGATGGTAAAAAGGCACTACTAGATGTATTTAGCTTATATGAAATAGTTAGATTATCTACTCCATTTAAATTATTAATAAGAATGCTCTTTTCCATTCGATTCTTTTCAATAGAGGTATCTAAACCCATCTTAGCTAATATATCATCTGTTAAATAATTTATATCCTTATGTACTCTTGGAGCAAGAGAAAGATTAAAGCCTACATAAAATACATAATCATTCTTATTTGGAGAGTAGCTATTAATATCAATAAGCTCTACTGCATCCTCATAAATAATAGCCTCATATTTAATTTTTTCAAGCTCCATTTTAATAATAGCCTTTGTATCCTTAGGCTTATATTTATTTAAATTATAAGAATTTATAATATTTACTATATTCTTAATATAAGTGTTCCCCTTAAATTTTTCATTAAGCTTATTTAACACCTCATCAAAATCCAAAGACTCGTCAAGAATTGATAATAGATATCTAGCAATATCTGTTTGTTTAATATTATTTTTGGAATTGAAATTAATAGGTATATTATAGAATGTAGATAATCTATTAAAATCAAATTCATAATCATCATTGAATCCAGCAATTTTAATATTATTGATATTAACTCCTAGATTTAGCTTTCTTTTAATGCTATTAAATACAAATCTAGCTTCATCACTTATATGATTAAACTCATATACCTCTCTTATACTATTTTCATATTCTTTTGGCTCTATAATTTCATAATCACAATTAAGATTTTTAAGCTTTGAAACTAAAAAAAGTAGTATCTTACTCCCTCTATAATTTAAAATAGTAATATGTTTATTTTTAATTACATTTAAAAAATCTAAATTTTTTTTAGCATATCCAGCTTTCTTTAAATCCTCAAGTATTTCTTTTAGCATATTAAGCTTAGGATGATCATAAAATAAACTCTCATATACTAAATAATCTATATACTCCTTAGCAATTTTTGGACTTATATTATACTTCTTATGAATATAATATATTCCCTCCTTATCTATTTTATAGGAAAGCTCACTAAGCATATTATCTAATGTAATATACTTAGCATTAAAAAATGAAGCAGTATTTTCAGCTAATATATAATCTCTTAAGCTATTTTCACATACTATTATTCCCTCTTTAAGCTTCATATATATCACCTCATATATATCATATATTATTTATAATAAAAATGGTGGGTAAAATTAGCCCACCTATTGATTATTTCCTGTTTTTATATCATATAGATAATCCATTAAATCATCCATATATTCACGTTGTAAAAACATATCCTCTTTAATACAAAAATAGTCAAAAAGATATTGTTCACCAACCTCTAAAACTAATTTATTAATTTCATCAACTTCACTATCAGAGCATATTTCTTCCCTTTTATAGGTTAATTTAAACCACTCTGGATTAGAAGATTTATTTAGCGCTTCATCATATTTTAAAATCATTTTTATCACCTAATAAAATTATATCATATAAAATGATGAAAAAAAATAAGAGAATAAATTCTCTTACTTCTCTTCAATATTTAGGTGTACTTTTACTCCCTCTTTAGACGCTTTCGCATAAAGAATTGTTCTTATCGCTTGAGCAATATGTCCACCTTTACCGATAACTCGTCCTAAGTCAAATTTAGCAACCTTAACATCATAAGAAAGAACTCCGTCTTCTTCACCAACAAATGTTACAGTAACTTCTTCTGGAAATGAAACTAACGGTAATATTAAGCTACTTATTAGCTCTTCAAAATTTACCATCTTAATCCCTCCATTACTTAGCAATATTTTGGCTCTTTAGAATGTTCTTAACTGTAGTTGTAGGTTGAGCTCCATTATTTAACCACTTTAATGCAGCTTCTGCGTTAACATTAACTGTTGCAGGATTTGTAAGTGGGTTATATGTACCAATGATCTCTAAGAACTTTCCATCACGTGGTGCTCTAGAATCACATGCAACTATACGATATTGAGGTGCCTTCTTAGCTCCGAATCTTTGTAATCTGATTTTTACCATAATTTTCACTCCTTTTATTTATCAACATATGTATTATAACATAAAAAATAAAGGTGTCAAGTATTTTTTCTTGACAGTTTTAAAAATTATAGGAATCAATTCTTTCATTAGATATATAAGCATTTAAAACACTATCATCATTAGAAATAGTTTCAAATAAATATTTCTCATCCTGTCTATCACAATATATAATCAAATATTTATCTTTATCATTTCCTTCATAAACAATATTTATATTATTTTTGTTTTTGATTAATGTTAAAAAATCCTTGTTTTTATAATTAACAATAATTCTACTCCTAGTTACACTCATATTACCCTCACATATCTAAAAGCTTAGTTAGTTCAAATTTGTTAGACATATTAAGCTTTATTTCATTAAATAATTTATCTAGCTTTTCCTGTATTAGCTTTTCTAATCTTTTATATTTACTAACAAGCTCATTAGTAAATAATTCTTCCTTAATCTTAGAAAGCTCAATTTGGTATTCTTCTAAATTAGGATGATATGATCCATACTCTAAGGCCTTATTATACTTTTCCTTAGCCTTATCGAAGCGTTCTAATAGGTCACCTAATTTATCATTTATTTCATTTTTAAGTTCTATCATAAGCTTAAATTCTTCACTATTTTTAATAGCATCACAAAGCTTATAAACATAGTCTAAAACTTCACTTTGACTCATATTATTTTTTCCCTTCTAAAACTATTATATCATAGTTTATTCATATATTTTGAAAAACCATTAATAAAATTAATTGTTTTATTTATATTATTTAGCCTATCTGATGCTGTTATATGCAAATCCTTCTTTGCTGTTTGTAAAAATGCTTTTATTTTAGAATTATCATAATATAAAATCTTATACCATTTAGGATGATATCTTAAATATTCTAATATACTAGGATTTTGATAAATCTCTTTCATATAATCTAATACCATTCATCAAATCTCCTATCAAACAAAGGATCTCCTGTCTTCTTTTTAGATAATGCACCCTCAGCTGCACCTGCGCTAAATGATGTGACAAGCTCAATTATTTTTTGGATTGAAGAAACATATTTAGTAACAGTATCAGGATTTATTTTTTTAACATATGATAATACATTTTTTATAATATCATCCTTAGGCTCTTCTTTTCTTTCTTTAACTTCCTTTTTTTCTAGCTTAAATTTATCCCATATTTCATCATCCTTAAATAATACCCATTCCTCATATATGTCCTGCCAGGTTCGTTTTTTTGATGATACTTCATCTTTTAATAAAGGATGAAGCTTCACAAAATCCTTAAATTCATCTAGTTTTGTCACAACACATCACCATTATTAATATATGCTAATAAAGAGTTTGTTGCTTAAATTTAGTTAATAAATAATAAAGTGCACATATTAATAGATAAAGAATACCAGTTATTATAAAAATATAATTATTAATAACCTTTATTATTGTTATTATTGATAATGAGAATAATGATCCTATTATAAAGGTTATATGAATATTTATTTCCTTAACTTTTCTTCTTATTTTTAAAAGTGATAAAGCTATAACAAAAAAACTTGCTAAAAAGCTTGTTATAATAATAGCCTTGTATCCTATTTTAGGTATCAATAAAATATTCAAAAAGAGCTTTAATATATAGGATATAATGCTTATTATCATTAAATAATTATCTTTAAATATACCCTCCATAATACCTATTATTACTTTGTGAAGTCCATAGGCTAATATTAAAATAGATGATACTAATAATACCCTTTGACCACTATTATCATAAAAAAAATTATATATATCTTTATAATAAGCAAAAAAGAAAAACATAAACATTCCTATTAAAGAAATACTCAAGTTTAAAACATTATTAACATTAATTCCTATTCCCTTCTTTTCCTTATTAAGCTCAGGCATTAAAGATGTAGCTAAGCTTTGTAAAAGAAGAATAGGAATAATAATAAGTCTATGTGATTCAAAGGTTACCATTTTATATAATGCTTCCTTTGCCACTTCATTACTATATTTTATATAGGTTAAGGAATCAATAAGCTGATATATGGTAATAAAAATGGTTGTGATTCCTATTTTATAACAAAGTTTAAAATAGCTACCTAAAAACCTAGTTTTATCTATATTTAGCTTTATCCTTTTTATTTCTATTATTAAAGGAATTAATGATACTAAGCTCCCTATAAAATTCGCAATAAAGGCTAAATATATTGCATTCAATGCATTTTTTCCTAATACCTTAACTATTAACAATGCTCCAAAATACATAATACTAACTCTTATTAGTTGTTCTAAAATAGTTGAAATAAATCCTGCCTTAACCCTAAGTAAGCCAAGTAAATAACCTCTATAAAAGGCTATTAGTGGAACTATTAGTATAGTGAGTGATGATAGCCTCATACAATTTATAACTACCTTATTATATTCACCAGATTCTATTTTAACGTAAAGTGGAGATAATAAATTCATTAATATAAAGCCTATTAAGCCTATTATAATAAATATCCTTTTTAAAACATTCAATATATATCCATTATTAGTAACAGCCATATATTTAGAGGTACCTGGTAATACACCTATGGTAAATATATCACAGGCTATTATAAAAGGAATATAAGCATAATTATATAGCTTTATTAAATCGTTACCTACTAATTTAATAAAAGGAAATATAATAATTAATCCTAGTGCTCTAGTTAAAATATGTCCCAATGCTATTACTATACTTCTTTTATATAAGCCTTTCATAAAACCACCATAATTTTATTATTTACTTACTAATAAAAATTAATTCAAAATCATAGTATATAATAGGTGATTTTATGTTTAGAAACAGAAATAATAATTATGATTATAATATGGAGTATCAAAGATTTTTTTATGAGATAGAGGAATTAAATAGAAAACTTAGAAATCTTAATAATAGATTAAGAAGAATTGAATCTTTTTTAGGACTTAGAAATGAAGATGAAATGGAAGATGATGATAAACGCTGAGACAAAATAAGTAAATCCTGCATATAATGAAGTAGATGTAGGAGGTGATTATATGTACTATTATGGAATGCCTCAGGGTGGTTGTTGCAACCAAGGTTATGGTTACTGCTGTAACAATAATAAAGGTGGATACGGATATGCTCTTATTTTAGTATTATTTATTCTTCTTGTTATTATCGGTGCTTCAGCATGGTTTTAATTAGATTTTATCTTATAAGTATGATATAATAATATTTGGTGATTTATTATGTATTTAATGAAAGATATTATACGCGAAGGAAATCCATTATTAAATAAAGTATGTGAAAAAGTATCATTACCGATAAAAAATGAAGACCTAGAGGTTTTAAAGGGCTTATATGAATATGTTGTAGCCTCTTCTATTGAGGAACTTGTAAAAAAATATAAAATTAGACCTGGTGTAGGAATCGCAGCTCCACAGGTTGGTATATGTAAAAGAATGTTTGCGATAAATTTTGAAGATTTCCTTGATAACAATAAAAGATATTGCTTTGCAGTAATTAATCCTGTCATTACCTATAAAAGTAAGGATATGGTTTATCTTCCAGGTGGAGAAGGTTGCCTAAGTGTTGATAGGCCAACTGATGATTTAATTACACCAAGACATTATAAAATAACAGTTAAAGGCTTCTTCTATGATTTTAATACTAATTCATGCAAACAAAAAACTATGACATTAGAGGGATATCCTGCGATTGTATTCCAACATGAATATGATCATTTAGATGGAATATTATTTACATCTAAAATGTATAAAAATATTCCCGATTGTGAGCCTCTTTTTACTATAGATGATGAGGATAAAGATGAAAAATAGTGAAATTATAATATATAAAGATAATGATGAAAAAGAAATAATCCTAAATTTATTTATGGGTAAAAATCCTCATATAGTTTATAATGAAAAAACATATGAAGCTATTAAACCTGGTGATACCCTAAATCATCCATCAATAAAGAATCCTCTTCCCTTGCCAAAGGGAGTTTATGGTTTTATTGTTGATGATTATATTTTTTTAAAAAATGGTAGTAGCTTAAAAATACTAAATCCTGGATATAGTATCTATTTAAAGCAAAGTAAAAGCCATAATATATTATCAAAAATAATAACAGCTATTATACTAATAGCTGTTCTTGTAATAATATTAATAATTCTACTTTAACCATATTAAGTGCCCCTTGTGGCACTTTTTTATTCTCTATTTTTTAGTGATTCATTCATATCAATACCTACAATCTTCTTTTTTAAAAGAAGAGTTATTAAATAGGTAAATATTATCATACAAATTGGAACTATAATCCAGGTATACCAATTAATATCACTAACACTTCCAAATGAAATAAACTCTAAAACAAAATCTAATAAAAAATATCCTACAGGAAGTCCTATTATAATTCCAATAATACTCATTATATATATTTCTCTATAAATATAACCAGCTACTTCCTTATCAGTATATCCTAAAACCATTAGCGTTGATATTTCTCTAACTCTTTCACTAATATTAATATTTGTTAAATTATAAATAACTAGGGCAGCAAGTACTCCTGAGAATAATACTAAGCATATTGATAAGGTAATAAATGAATCCACACTAAACTCACTATTTAAGCTTACATCAAGGATTCCAAATCCACATAGTAATAATACTGTTGATCCTAATATTGATATTACCGTCATTAAAAAATGCTTTTTATATCTAAGTACATTTCTAAAGGATGATTTGTATTTAAATGATAATCTATTCCAAATAAAATTAATTTTCTCTAAAATAACCTTTTTACCATTTTTAGGTGCCTTAGGATTTAATAAATTAGAAGGAGCTTCCTTAAGTAATTTTAAATTAGAATAGATAGTAACAGCTACCATTGATACAATAATTAAAAGACTAACCATAAAATAAATAAATAAGCTTTCGTATCTACTATATTTTGGCATATCATATGCACTACCAAAGGCTATGTATATTACCTTAGTTACTAGCATACCTACCCCATAGGCTAAAACAGAACCAATAATTGAGGCAATTAAGGCAAATAAAACATACTTCCATATTATCTTAGTCTTTGAATATCCAAGGGTAGACATACAGGCTATATTACTTCTTTCTTCCTCTAATAATCTTGTCATTGTAGATAATACTACAAGGGCACATACTAAAACAAAGAAGATGGTAAATATTAGACTTATATCTGATACCTTCTCACCATAGCTATATAATGAATATACACTCATATTTTCATACAAAGATAATACAATATAATTTTGGCCAAGTGATTCTTGTAATATATTTTTATATTCATTAATTATTTTTTCATAATTATCTGAAAAAATATCTGCCTTTCTATCACTCAAGGTTAGATAAAAATCATTATAAATACTTATATCCTTATTAAAATAATATATATCTCTAATAGGCTTTTGATATAACAAGGAATTCTCCTCAAATAAAGAAAAATTCATAGAATTTCTTAAAATACCTACTACTCTATAATCAATATTATCTATTTTAATAATATCTCCAATACTATGATTACTTATACCTAATGTGCTTCTTTCAACTGCAATTTCATTTTCTGTTTCAGGATATTTACCTTCTATTATATCTAATTTATTAATGGAATTATCAAATGTAGTATAGATATGCTCTATTACACCTTCATTATCAGGAGTTAATACTTCATAAGAAAAATTCTTCTCTATTTTACTAATAAAATCATAATTAGAAATATCAATATTTCCATATTCACTACCTATATATTTAACATAAAAATCAGATATATTTTCATTTTGATAATATTCATTTAAGGAATGATATATTTTACCATTAACCCCTGATAATCCAAAGATAAAGCCTACACTTACAATAACTATTAATATTAATGAAATAAGTCTACTTTTATGCTTAAAAATAAGTCTTCTAACTGTCTTATTATATGCACTCATTACCACTCAATCTCCTCAATAGATTTAGGATTTTCATTAATTATAATATCTTCAATTTGACCATTCTTTATCTTAATAACCTTATCTGCCATATCCTTTAAGGCTTGATTATGTGTTACTATTATTACAAGCTTATTGTTTTTCTTTGATATATCATGAATTAAAGATAATATAGATTTTCCTGTAACATAATCCAGGGCACCTGTAGGCTCATCACATAGTAAAATCTTAGGATTTTTAGCTATAGCTCTTGCGATGGATACTCTTTGTTGTTCTCCACCAGATAATTGAGATGGAAAGCTTCTTTTTCTATCACAAAGACCTACCATATCCAAAACCTCACTAGGATTAAGGGCATCCTTTTTTATTTCAGTCGCAAGCTCAACATTTTCTAAGGCTGTTAGGTTAGGCATTAAATTATAAAATTGAAAAACAAATCCTACATCTAGCCTTCTGTATAATGTTAAATCATTTTTTTTCATATTAGATAAATCAACACCATCTAAGGTAATAGAACCACTTGTAATACTATCCATTCCCCCAAGCATGTTTAAAAGAGTTGTTTTTCCAGCTCCGGATGGACCTAAAATAACCACAAATTCACCATTTTCAAGATCAAATGAAACATCATTTAAGGCATTTATTTCAATATCTCCAACCTTGAATTTCTTATAAACATTTTGTAATTTTAAAAAGCTCAATTCCATCACCTTTATCCTATACTATTTTAATTCATACATTAATATTCCACCTGCAACACTTACATTGAGTGATTCTGTATTATCCATTTTAATATATAAATTTTTAAGATTTAACGCATTTATTTCTTTTGATATACCATTTCCCTCATTACCTAAAATAAGAGCTAATTTATCAGTTTTTATTACATCCTTAACATCTATCCCATTAACTACATTAGTACCATATATATCATAATCACTTAAGCTTTTTATAAATTCAATTTTATCACCATATAAATAATTTAATTTAAAAATAGCTCCTTGGCTAGCACGAATGACCTTATCATTATAAATATCAACACACCCATCACATAAAAAAATAGTATTAAAATTAAATGCCTTCGCACTTCTCATTAAGGCCCCCATATTACCAGGATCCTGAATACCATCAAGAATTAATACCTTATTAGATAATGTTTTGTTATTAAGCATTCTACATACCGCTATTTGATTAACAGTTGTATTAGTATTACATATCTTATTCATAACTGGAATAGAAACTAAATTACCCTCTAATTTTTCATCAATAGTATAGATATCTACTACTATTCCTAAGTCTTTAGCCTCTTTAACTAAATGCTGTCCTTCAACAATAAATAGTCCCTTTTCTTTTCTTCCTTTAGAGGTATTAAGTTTAACAAGTTCTTTAATAGTTGCATTATTCAATGATGTAATCATTCATATCACCTTACTTAAAATCATTATACAAAAAAGGTGGATTAAAATCCACCTTTGTATTAATAATTTGAGTTTTTCTTACCATTTTGAACTAATTTCTTTGTGATTTGTCCACCAACTGATCCATTTTGACGGGCTGTTGCATCAGCTCCAACAGATATACCAAGCTCGTTAGCAGTTTCTTCCTTCATGGAGTTGATATCAGAATTCATCTTACCATTTTGAACTAGTTTTTTAGTAATTTGCCCACCAACTGATCCGTTTTCACGAGCAGTTGCATCAGCACCAAGGGTAACACCCATTTCGTCAGCAACCTCATATTTCATATTTCCAGATGAAGTTTGCTTACTATTATTGCTTGAAGAAGTCTTATTTGTCTTGTTTGTCATATAAGCTTCACCTCCTTGCATAACTTATTATGCTCGAATATGAAATACTTATACATAATACTACAAAAAAAATTAAATTACACTTCTAACCTCAAGACCAAGCATGCTTAAATCTAAATCACTGTCTGGAGTAAGTTCAATTGTTTTAGTATTTTCTACTGCCTCACAAACAAATTTTTCATAATCAAATTTAGCCTCATATTCTAAGCATTTATCTAGCTTAGGATGAGTTGCAGGAGCCTTTGGAACATATACAGTACAGCAATCCTCAAAAGGCTTTATAGATGTCTCAAAGGTTCCAAACTTATTTGCAAGTTTAATTATATCAACCTTATCATAAGTACAAAGTGGTCTTATAATAGGCATATTTGTTACACTATTAATAACATTCATACTATATAAGGTTTGACTTGCAACCTGACCTACTGATTCTCCATTTATAATAACTAAGCAATCTCTTTTTTTCGCTAGCTTAGTTGCGATTCTATACATCATTCTACGCATAATGGTTATGTTATAGCTTTCTGGAATATTTTCAAGTAAAGCCATATGTAGCTCCTTAAATGGAACCATATGTAATTTTATTTTATCATTAGGTGCATATTTAGACATAATCTTTACTAAATCAACTACCTTTTGTGCTGATTCAATACTTGTAAGAGGTGTAGATTCAAAATGAATACATTCAATTTCAATTCCTTGTTTTTGTGCTAAAATACCACATACAGGTGAATCAATTCCCCCAGAAAGCATTACTAAGCCTTTTCCAGCAACACCGACTGGGAATCCTCCAAACCCTCTAAATTCAGTAGTATATAAATATGTACCTTCATTTCTTAATTCAACATAAAGTACTAATTCTGGATTATGTACATCTACCTTAAGATTCTTATTATGCTTTAAAACAGCTGAGGAAATAATTTTATTCATTTCAGGAGATGTTAGAGGAAATCTCTTATCAGCTCTTTTAGATGAAACCTTAAACATAACAGGCTTTAAGGCTTCCTCATCTACAAGCTCACAAGCCTTTGCACAAATTTTATCAATGTCATTTTCAACCTTTACAACCAAACTATATGAAGATAGTCCCGAAACTAAATCTAGTCTTTCTACTACTTTCTTATAGTCTGTACCAAGTAAATCAATATATACTCTATCATGAGTATGAGAAATATTAACATTTAAATCCTTTAATTTTAAATGAATTAATCTTATTAATCTACTAAAAAAATCCTTTTGGTTTTTTCCCTTTAATGTTAAATCACCAAAGCGAACCAATATTTGATCATATATCATATTTATCACATCCTTTATAATTCTATCATTTTAAAGAGTATAATGTCAAAATAAATATTATATTTATATTATTACCCTTAGTAATAAGCTTCATTAATTTTTAAATATAAGATTATATTCCATATAATAATTTTTTTCTTGACTTACATATCCATTTAATATATAATTGAATAGCATGGGTAAAAAAGCAGCAGCTTTGTTGCGCCTAGGATACATCTTAACCCTATAGGAGGAGTATGAGTAACCTCGGCTGCTTTAGATGAAAGTACTAATAGTAGATGTACTAGAAACGACAAAGCAACGATTCTTTTTTCCCATATAAAAGACATATAGGAGGAAGAAAAAAATGTCAAGATACACAGGTTCAAGCTGGAAGGTATCTCGTCGTCTTAACTACTCTATCACTGAAACAGGTAAAGAATTAGTTAGACGTCCATACGCTCCAGGACAACACGGACAAAAGCATGCTAAAATTTCTGAGTATGGTGTCCAATTACAAGAAAAGCAAAAGGTTAGATTTACTTATGGAATGAGTGAAAAGCAATTCCGTAACACATTTGACAAAGCTTCAAAATTAGCTGGAAAAACAGGTGAAAACTTCTTAAAGATGTTAGAGTCTCGTTTAGACAATATTGTTTATCGTATTGGTTTTGCAGCTACACGTGCACAAGCTAGACAATTAGTTACACACGGACATATCACTGTTAATGGTAAGAAAGTTGATATTCCTTCTTACTTATTAAAAGCAGGAGATAAAATTGCATTAAAGGAAACTTCTAAAGATTTAGCTGTTTCTAAAGCTGCATTAGAATCTAAGTTCGCAAGAGCTGAGTATGTTTCATACGATGAAAACACAGGTGTTGGAACATTCGTTAGAACTCCAGAAAGAAATGAGTTCTTACCTGAAATCAATGAACAATTAATCGTTGAATTCTACAACAGATAATATCTGTAAATCTTAAATATTTTATTCAAGCAAGCAATAAAGAAGGATTTAATTATCCTTCTTTTTTTATTCATATATTAAAAAAGAACTCATACCAAAATTGATATGAGTTTCTTTTGTTTTATAAATACTATTTTAATACAATTAAGAATAGATTTGTTGTATTGTCTTTTTTAATTGTATGAGATCCTGCAGCTATTTCTATTGAAACTACGCCATTAGAATCTGA
>JBJEFR010000098.1:2111-4744 GCA_051874255.1 Anaeroplasmataceae bacterium | reverse complement strand
TTAATTAGTTATTTGGTTGATCTTCAATACCATCAGAAGCAATCTTTTGTTCTTCAACAAAGTCATTTGCTTCCTTCTTGATTTTCTTTGAAGTCTTTATTTCTGATTTAACAGGTTGGTTAATAACAACTTGATCGTAACTTAAATCAATTCCATTTTGAACAAATAATTGTCTATATTCTCTTAATAAATCACGTTGCACCTGATATCTGTTTTCTTCACTACATCTTGCGACAATTTTTACTGCAACATTACTTGATCCATATCCAGATACCCCTTTATAAAATGGTCCATCTACTATTTCTGGAATAGTATTTTTAAAATTATTAAGATTATCTTTTAATAATTTTTCAACAAATTCAAGTGGTACATCATATGGAAATTCACAATCAACAACAGCTAAAGATAGCTCTCTTGATAAGTTAACGACATTTTTTATATCAGAATTATTAATAATTTTAATATTTCCTGCCATATCTAGGATTTTAGTTGCACGAATTCCTATTTCTGTTACAGTTCCTCTAAAATCATCGATAGATACAATTTCACCTACACTATATTCATCCTCGA
Organism: Anaeroplasmataceae bacterium; assembly: GCA_051874255.1. Taxonomy (GTDB): domain Bacteria; phylum Bacillota_I; class Bacilli_A; order Acholeplasmatales; family Anaeroplasmataceae; genus UBA3206. The sequence goes on along the minus strand of JBJEFR010000098.1, from coordinate 4,174 downwards.
ATATGATAAATACTCCAGCAATAATATCAGCAATTAGAGATTGGGCACCAAGTCCAACAATTAAGGTTAGGATTCCAACTGATTCCCAAATAGCTGTTGTATTTACACCAAAAGCTTGTAATGCTAAAAATATTAAAGCTAGGGCTGCACCATATTTAATTATTCCATCTAATAGAGTAATAACGGTTTTAGCTCTATTACTTTTTTGCATTATTTTACTAAATATAAGACGTAATAATTTAGAAATTGCTATTATCACCACTATTAAAATAACACAATGTACAAATGTCTTTCTATGAGTTCTCCAAACATTTGGAATGTTTGTAACATCCCACATATTTGCCTTTGCCCATAGGGCAAAAGCAGAATTTGGGGCAGCTAGCTCAAAAATTATTCCAAGTAAAAACACAAATATTACTGCACATATTAACACTAAACATATTATTGACCACACCTTTTTAGGTGTTATTTTTTTATTCTCCATTTTTATTTTCCTCCCTTAATTTATTGTTTATTTTAACCTTAACTACTTATAATCGTTGGAGTATACGTTAACTCTTTATATTTATTACCACTTAATACAATGTCTTCACTATAAGCATCATAATTATCATCAAAATATGAAGCATAAATAGTAACAGATGTAATAGTTAATTCTCCATCTAAAACAAGAGTAAACTCTGTATCACTTGAGCTAGTATATGTTGTATACTGATACTCTTGTCCATCTATTATAATCTTGTTATCTATTTCATAGCTATTTGTATTTGATACTGTTATTGTTGTTTGACCATCACTTGTTGAAACAGTTGTCCATGTGCTTGTAATAGTTTCAATACCTCCAGATGGCCATTCCTCATACATAACATATGTAACATTATTATAATCAAATAACATATAATATCTAAAGTAATAATTCATATCTGGTATATTTTCGATTATAGAATATGTATCTCTTCCAATACTATCATAACAATTACTGAAAATTTCTCTTCCTGTCTCGTCATCTGTAGTACTACTATTATAAATAAATGCATTATAATATACATTTTCATTAGAGCATGAGAAGTTTACTTTTCTATAAATGTTTATTGTTCCATCATCATTATAGGTTACTAAAGCATCTCCAGGGTTAACACAATTCATAGTAGGAGTTACATAGTTAGCATTAGCTGAGCTACTAGATATTGTAAATGTTACTGGATCACCCCAGTTATTATTTGATGAATCCTTAACTTGGATAACTAAAGTTGAATCTGTTGATGAATCTAAACTATCGAAATAATACTCATCACAAACTTCAGTTGTAATATCTAATGAATTACCATCAGTTATTGAAATACTATATGTACTTGGTAAATCATATGAGAAGCTCATAGTAATCGGAATTGTTGAGCCTCCATCAGAAAGATCTGCCTTTACACTTGTAACCTCAAAGCTATAATTCATTTCATATGCTTTTGAAATCATAGTTATAGTATGAGATGTAGCACTTGTTGTATTATCCTTAAATGTTAATTCTGGTGTAATACTTACAGTACCTATTTCACCTGTGATACAATCTAGGGTTATAGTTCCTGATGAAGCTACTGTATTAACGTCCTTTGTGTATGTATTAGCTCCATCACTAATATTTAGAATCATACTTGAGGTTGAGTAATCATAAATCATGCTACATTCATAATCAATAGTAAAGTATGTACCATCAAAACCTAAGGTCTCAGCTAATGAAACACTAGGCACTTCGAAATCTAATCCTGCTGTCTCATATGTATCATATACATACTCTTCACCTTGGAAGATTGCGCATTCATAATACTTAAATATTATTTGATCTAAGCCTGTACAATCGATAACGTTAATTGTGACAGTTAAATTACCACTATATGATCCATATACCTCACCACTACTATTTAATACCTCTAGCTTATAATACTCATTACTATTAGTACTTGTAAATCCTGGATCAACAGAAATAGTAAGTGCATCAGTTTCAATTGTTAATACTGCATCACTAGGTTCAACTTTAGTATATGTAGCACTAAATTCTTGACTTCCTCCAT
>JBJEFR010000098.1:0-2011 GCA_051874255.1 Anaeroplasmataceae bacterium | reverse complement strand
AGTGGCATCACTAGGTTCAACTTTAGTATATGTAGCACTAAATTCTTGACTTCCTGCATATGCGATAACTCCACTTTCATAAACATTTATCTTACTAGAATTTTCATCTAAGAAGTATATTACATATTCATAGCTACTTAATCCATAAGATAAATCAAGGCTTATTTCAAATGTATTATTTATACTATCTATATTAATAATAGCTTCCTTATTCTCTATTAAAACTTCATCTGATGAATTATACTCAGTATAATCAACACCTATAATCTTAGTATTATCATAATTATTTATATTTCCTGCAATTAAAATATTATCTGAGCTATATGTATAGCTTATACTACTTTCATCTATATCAAAAATTAAATTATTATTACTACACCAATCCTCTGGTATATTAGTATCTAAGTAGTAAGAAAATAATAATTTTTCTTCGCTTCCATGTCCAACTAAATAATAATAAAGATTACTATACGTTATACCATCAATAGTACCTTTAAAATAATTATCCTCATTTAATGCATTAGATGTATATATAACATTCTTTATATTTAAAAAATCATCTTGCTCCTCTGAGCATACATATAAAGTTGAGTTTGTGAACTTTTTTTCATAATCTGATAAATAAATAGAATATGCTACTGATGCCGACTTAACTTCATCATTATAGCTAATACTATTGTTTAATTCATCATATATACCACAAGGCTCTCCAATATCAGATGTAGTTATTTGATCTGAATAATATACGCTACTCTTACATAATATATCGTATGAGTACGTTTCATTAGGAGCTAGACCTGTCACAAGATAAGTATGCTTACCAGAAACTAAATCTATTAATCTTACGTCCTCTCCTACAACAATTTTCATTGTAAAATCTGATGCTTTATACCCATGAATTTTAGAATCCTCTTTTATTAATTCATCCAAATTTAAGGTTATAGCCGAATAATCAGCACCACTATTTACATCAATATATTTTTTATACGATGAAAATAAACCTGTTACAGCAGCAACCACAATCACCGCAGATGCCGCAATTGTTGCCCCTGTAGATGCAGCAGCAGTTGAGGATGCAGCTGAAGATGATACTGTGGCAGTTGAGGATGCAGTTGAAGATGTTGTTGAGGCTATTTGTGTTTCGGTTGCATTAAAGCCTTGATCTACATTTGAGCCTTGAATAGATGAATCTCCTTGATTATTCTCTAATTGTTTTCTTAGCTTATCAAAAGTATCATCTTTCTTATTCTCAAAATCTTTTTTAGATTCATCATTATTTATTTCTTTTACCCAGTAATTCTCTAAAGGAGATTTTGATATTTCAAATGAATAATATTGCTCTGCAGAAAAAGATTTATATTCACTTATTTGCTTATTTTCTTTTGAATTATAAAATTCATTAGAATCATTATCTTTCATCACAAAAATCTCCTTTTTTTGTAAAATTATATAATATTTTTAAAAAAATATCAATTATATGTAATTTTTTGCTATTTTATTAGAAAAATAATAAAAAAAACAAATATTAAACGTAATGCTAATATTTGTTCTTTTTATAATGCTATTTTTTTATATAATAGTTTTTATCTATTCTAATAACATCTACTTTTTCAGGTATTTCACCTAAATATATTTTTTTGCCATCTCTTTTGTAGTAAGTATCTTTATACTTTATTTCAATAACCGTATCTTCAACATGATCAATATAATAAAGCTTATCAGTTTCATTCATAGATAAAATGCCTTCTAAATTATTATTATCCGTAAGTGCAACGATATAACCAGACTCTATATTATCAATTGCATGAAAGCTTGCTAATAAATTATTAATTCCAGCCGTATTATATACAGAAAAGCTAGGATTATTTTTATCAAACTCAGATTTCACACTATAATCTATAGAAATATCTTCTACCTTTGATTTAACCCTATTAAAAATACCCATTACTCCACCAATATCTTGGCTTTCTTCTTCTGATAATTTTGTATCCTTCATTTTTTTAATCCTCCT
>JBJEFR010000097.1:0-23702 GCA_051874255.1 Anaeroplasmataceae bacterium | reverse complement strand
AATCACCTAATAAGATTATAGCATAGATTAACTTTAATTTCAAAATCACTTAATAACATCCTTCATAATCTTTAAGGCACTTTTTTCAATTCTTGAAACCTGAGCCTGACTTATGTCCATTTCTAGGGCTATTTCCATTTGAGTTTTATCTTTAAAATATCTTTCAATTATAATTTTCTTCTCTCTTTTATTAAGCCTATTAAATGCCTCCTTTAACATATGCTCCCTTGCCCATGCCGCAATAGTATCATCCTCGCTACCTAGCTTTTCTTCAAGCTCTATTACATCGCCACCATTATCATAAATAGCTGTTTGCATACTAATGGTATCCTGAATAGCCTCTAAAGCTAAAATAACATCAATAGGCTCAACATTAACAAAAGCGGCTATTTCATCAATAGTAGGCTCATGCTGATGAGTTTTATAATATTCCTCTTTATAATTTAAAGCTTTATATGCTATGTCCTTATAATTTCTTGATACTCTTATAGAGCCACTATCTCTTAAGTATCTTCTTATCTCTCCTATTATCATAGGTACTGCATATGTTGAAAACTTAACATTATGACTTGTATCAAAATTATCTATAGCCTTCATAAGACCTATACAGCCTACCTGAAATAGGTCATCTAAATTTTCTTTCTTATTATTAAATTTTTTTATAACACTTAGGATAAGCTTAAGGTTTCCCTTAATCATTTCCTCTCTAGCTGTTAAATCTCCTTCTTTTATTTTTATTAATAGTTCGTTCATTCTTTCATTACTTAATATTTCAAGTTTTGATGTATCTACCCCTGTAATATTTACCTTATACATAATAACCCCTCCTAAGAAAAGTTTTTACGTATAAGTAAATATTCATACATAATTAATAATTATTTTTTTAATTTATCATTAGCTTTTCCTTTAATTCTAGATGTAATTTGTCAATAATTTTCTTTTCTAGTCTAGAAATATAGGATTGTGAGATTCCTAAATATAATGCAACCTCACGCTGAGTCATCGAGGTTTCATTATAAAGTCCAAATCTTAATGAAATAATTCTTTTTTCTCTTGGCTTAAGCTTATTCAAAGCCTTATACATAGTTTCTATACGTTCTTCATATAAAACATCATCATAAAGCATATTTTCATCTGTCCCAAGTACATCTGCTAAAATAAGCTCATTTCCATCTCCATCAATATTTAGAGTTTCATCAAGAGAAACCTCGCACTTTTCCTTTTTAGTTTTTCTAAAGTGCATTAATATTTCATTTTCAATGCATCTACTTGCATATGTTGCAAGCTTAATGTTTTTATCTGGTTTAAAGGTTTCAACACCCTTAATAAGTCCCATAGAGCCTATAGATATTAAATCCTCTAGTGGTGTTTTATCACCCTCATATTTTTTAGCAATAAATACAACTAATCTTAAATTATGTTCTATCAAAATATTTCTAGCATCAATATCTTTATCATTAATCATTTTATTTACTAGTTCTAGCTCTTTAATATCATTTAAAGGTTCTGGTAAAGAAATTGATGAAAAAATAAAGTTTACTTCGTTATTCTTTTTAAATAATCTTTTAATAAAACCAAGTATTTTAAAAATCATATTATCCCCCTAAAAAACTAATTCCAAAAATACCATCATACGGTAGATCCATATAAGCTATATAAGCTATTTTCTTATATTTTTTATTATTTATATATAAATATATTTTATCTACCATATATAAAGAAATTTCACTTACAACTCCTACACTTTTACTATATTGCTTTTTTATATATCTCCCCATTTCATATTTTTTATTGATAAATATAATATTCACTAAATCATCACATACTAAAAAATCTCCTGTATCTAAATAGCAGTCTAATAATAGCCTTTTATTATCATTTATAATTTCTAATTTATAGAATAATTGATCTATATTAATAGTTACTTTGTATTGCATCTTATAAAAATATATACCTATAAACAACACTACAAAAATAGAAATCAAGGTTACATTGTTTAAATATCCTATTTCATATAATAAGAATGCTTTTCCTCCTGCAAGAAAATTAATTGCATTATATAGAATTACTGATCTTATAATAGCTTTTATACCTGCACCGCTAAACGTAATAATCGCAAGTACACTACCAAATAAATATTTTATATATAATGTATATTCAGGAAATAATACATATATAACCATATAAATACTATCAAGTATAGTAGATATAGCTATATTTAGTTTTTTTATTTTAGTATTAATAATAAATGCTACTGAATATGATGTAATAATGTGAATTATTATATTTATTAAAACAATAATTTCTATATACATTTTTCTCCTTCCTTATTTATATTATAAATAAGAGATATTAAATAAAATGTAAAAAAAAGAAAAGACTAATGCTTTTCTTTATAATATTATTTATTCTTTTCAGGCTCTACAAAAAAGATATTTTCATATTCTGTTATAGTATTTGTTTTCATACTACATTTACCCATATATTTTATTGGATAGATATCATACATTACCATTAAAAAGAAATAGAAGCCTGGAATTGAATTATTCTTCATAGTATAATCATGTAAGGCTTTTATTTTAGTCTTATAATTAGATTTAGAATCAAGGTTATAATCCTGTTTTATCTTATCATAATCATCAACTGTATAGTCCTTATTTTGAGTTAAAAAGATAAGATATATTTCTCTTTCTAAAGACTCCAAATTAGATAAATTGATATTACTTGGATCAGATAATATAGAATTTTTATATGCAAATTTTATATAATCTAAAAAAAGAGTTGGAATATAAATATTAAAATATGGCTTTATAATATCCTCATTATCATTCTTTTCATACGAAATAACACAATCAAAAAAGATAATTTTTTTATCATTCTTTGTAATATTTTTATAAATAGTATCAATACTATATTCTTTAGTATTGGTATTATACTTATATATTAAATACTTAAGCTTATGTAATTTTTTAAGCTCTTTCGTATTTAATAAAGATAAATTAGCAACCCTACTAAAATATTTATTTAATGAATTCTTAGACCTATTTTTAAAAGTCATAATATTCACCCCACTATTCAATTCCTTTTTCTTCTTTACATAATTTACCAATATTATAGCAAAAAAAATAGGAAATGAAAACTATAATAGCACATTTCCCAATTTTTTTACATTTTATTAATAATATCTTCTATCATACCCTTTAGGGTAGCAAGTCTTTGATCTGATAATTCTAAAGTATTCTCCTTAACCTCAGCATAAATCTTAAGCTTTGGCTCTGTTCCACTAGGACGTAGAACAAACCATGAATCATCCTCAAGTAAGAATTTTAATACATTACTCTTAGGTAGGGTAAGTGCTTCTTTCTTTCCATCAGGATAGCTAAATGCCTCACTCTTAGAATAATCCTCTAAACGACATATATTAAAGCCATCAAGAGTAATAGTATTATTACGGAAATAATCCATAATAGCATTAATTTTTTCTTTACCCTCAAGACCTTCTAGAGTAATATTAACTATACCGTCGCGATAATATCCATGTTCCTCATATAATTCCTCTAAAACATCTACTAAATCCTTACCCTGTTCATAATAATAGGCTGCAGCCTCACATAGCATTAAGCAAGCCTGAACACTATCCTTATCACGAACAGAATCCTTAATTAAGCATCCATATGATTCCTCATATCCAAAAACAAATTCACCCTTTCCTTCAATTTTTTGGCATTGTTCACCAATAAATTTGAAGCCTGTAAGAGTTAATACGGTTTTAACACCATATTTATCTGCAATCTTCTTTGCCATTTGGCTTGATACAATTGTTGAAAACATATAAGCATCCTTTTTAGGCCAGTTAGGATCTAACTTTCTCTTTTGTGCACAAATATAATCAAATAATATAGTTGCGCTTTCATTACCTGTTAATAATACATATTTTCCATTATGTAATACTCCCACTCCAAGTCTATCTCCATCAGGGTCAGTAGCTAGTAATAGCTTAGCATTTATTTCTTCACCTAAACGAATTGATTTATCAAAGGCAACAGCACTTTCAGGATTAGAGCTTTCTGTTGCGCTAAACTCTGGATCATTTTCCATTTGAAGCATAACCGGAGTTACATCATAGCCTAATTCCTTAAGGAATCTTGGAATAAAGACACTACCAGTACCGTGAAGTGGTGTATAGGTAATTTTGAAATCCTTATTTAAATCAGGATTTAAAGATATAGTCTTAATATCATCTAAATACTCATCATCTAATTCATCATATATATAATGAATATTTTTATGTCCTTCACTAACCTTTATAACAAACATATTTTCAACAGCATTAATTTCCTTAATTACATCATTTGCTTCTTCTAAATTAAGCTGACATCCATAAGAGTTATAAGCCTTAAAGCCATTATAATTTTTAGGATTATGGCTAGCTGTAATCATAATTCCTCCAGCCGCCTTAATATGTCTTACTGTCCAAGATAATTGAGGTGTAGGACGTAAATTATGATATAAGAATACCTTCTTAAATCCTAGGCTTGTAAGAACATGGGCAGCCTCTAATGAGAACTCCTTTGACATATATCTATTATCAAATGATATAACAACACCCTTATCTAAGGCCTTCTTAACCTTCTTAATTAAATAACGACCAAAGCCTAATGTAGCCTTTCTAACAACATAAATATTCATTCGGTTAGTTCCAGCTCCAAGAATTCCTCTAAGTCCACCAGTTCCAAATTCTAGATCATCTGTAAATGCTTCCCTTAATTCTTTATCAGACATACCCTTGATTTCAGCCTTTATTTTTTTGTCAAGACCATAACAGCTTAACCAATATTCTGCTTTCTCCTTATAATTCATAATTCCACTCACTTTCTTTGTTCTTTTCTAATATCATCAAGGCTATCCTCGGCAGCAATTTTATTTAATACCTTTCTTACGATAGCTTCAATTTCACTATTTTCACTATAATCAGCCTTCGATATAAAATTACATCTATTATCATTAAGTAGCTTTAAGGCTGTAGCTTTTTTATCACCCTGATATACTGCAATAGATGTACCATTATTTTCCTTAACTAAACGCATACAAGGGATATCAGTAAGTCCATCACCAAAGTAAATCATGTTCTTCATTCTGACTCTTCTTTCATCCTCTTTAATAATGCTATTAAGTGATACATCATCATTAAGATCAAAGGCTCCCTTAGATATTCTAAACAAAAATTGTGTTTTCATTGTATAATTCACTACATATGCAGGAAAATCAGCCTCCCCATTCTTATCATAGTGAAATTCACATGAATAAATTTCTTGAAAATATTTTGCAATAGGACTTCCTTCAATTATTTCCTTAAGACCTGATGAAATAATATAATGCTCGGCTTCAAGTCCTAATGAAGAAGCAATCCTATTTATTCTTGTAAACCAGGTTTCTACTCCTTTAAATAAATTAATGTTTTTACCACATTCATTTAAGTACTCTCTAGTTAGCTTAACATTATTTCTTTTAGCATATTTCATCATACAATACATATAAGCTAAAATCTTTTCAATTTCATTATTAACATATAATTTAGAAGTTTCTTCCCAAAACTCATTAGCTGTGACATTCATATTAGGAATAAAAGAATATTCTTGCATATCTTTATCACATAAAGTCTTATCAAAATCATACATAAATGCAACCTTAGTCATATTACTACTCCTCATCAGTCGAAAGAATGGCAAGAAATGCCTCTTGAGGAACCTCAACAGTTCCTATAGATTTCATCTTCTTTTTTCCTTCCTTTTGCTTTTCTAATAGCTTTTTCTTACGGCTAACATCTCCACCATAGCATTTTGCTAGCACATCTTTTCTCATAGCCTTTATATCACTTCTTGCAATAACCTTATTACCTATTACTGCTTGAACTGGTATTTCAAATAATTGTCGTGGAATAATATCCTTTAGCTTTTCAACAATTGTTTTACCTCGTTGATATGCAAAATCCTTATGAACAATAACCGAAAGAGCATCTACTATATCTCCATTAAGCATAATATCCATCTTTTGTAGCTTTGATTCCTTATATTGACCAAGCTCATAATCAAATGAAGCATAACCCTTAGTATAGCTTTTTAATTTATCAAAGAAATCATAAACAATTTCTAAAAGTGGCATATCATAATGGATTACTACACGAGTTTCTTCAATATACTTCATATCAATAAAGCTACCACGTTTCTTTTGACATAATTCCATAATAGCCCCTACATACTCAGTAGGTGTCATAATAGTTGCCGTAACAAATGGCTCCTCTATTGACAAAATACTATTAGGTGCAGGTAACTGCGAAGGATTATCAATCACAAGCATTTCTCCATTTGTTAAATTAACATGGTAAGAAACTGATGGAGCTGTCGCAATGAGCTCAATTCCAAACTCTCTTGAGATTCTTTCTTGAATAATATCCATATGAAGTAATCCTAAAAATCCTGTACGGAATCCAAAGCCTAAGGCTTGGCTTGATTCAGCCTCATATATTAAGGAAGCATCAGAAAGCTTAAGCTTATCTAGGGCATCTCTTAAATCAGGATATTGCTTAGAATCAATTGGATATAATCCACAATAAACCATTGGATTAAGCTTTCTATATCCTGGAAGCTGAGTATTACTTCTATTTTCTAAGGTAGTTATAGTATCACCTACGTGAACCATATTTATATCCTTAATAGATGCAGTTATAAAGCCAACATCTCCTGCCGTTAAATATTCTCTTTTTACCTCTTTAGGAGTCCTTACACCTATCTCTACAATAGAATAATCAGCATTTGTAGCCATCAAATGAATGGTATCACCCATTTTAATGGTACCACTCATAACACGTACGAGAATAACTACTCCTCTATACGCATCAAAGGCGCTATCAAAAATCAAGGCTTGAACCTCACCCATAGGATCTCCTGTAGGAGCTGGGACATATTTGACAATTTGTTCTAATATATCTCTTACACCAAGTCCAGTCTTTGCAGAAGCCAAAACAGCTTCATCAGCAGGAAGACCTATTACATCCTCAATTTCATGCTTAATTTCATCTGGTCTTGCACTTGGTAGGTCAATTTTATTTATAAGTGGTAAAATCTCAAGATTATTATCTAGTGCCAAATACACATTAGCTAAGGTTTGGGCCTCTATTCCTTGAGTTGCATCAACTACTAAAATAGCTCCCTCACAGGCTGCGAGGCTTCTTGATACCTCGTAAGTAAAATCGACATGACCTGGTGTATCAATAAGATGGAAAATATATTCATTTCCATCTAAGGCTTTATAATTTAAAGAAACAGCATTTAGCTTTATAGTAATTCCTCTTTCACGCTCTAATTCCATACTATCAAGTATTTGGTCTACCATTTCTCTTTTACTAACATTTTCACATAATTCTAATATTCTATCAGCCAAGGTAGATTTACCATGGTCGATATGAGCCACTATACAAAAGTTTCTTATTTTCTTTTGTCTTTCTAATAACTCTTCTTTATTTAATAAAAAAGACATTTGGGAATGCTCCTTTCCTAATACATAACATTATTATTATAATATAATAATACTTTTTTTACAATATAAGAGTTACACGTAAAAAAGGAGGTATTAAACCTCCTCAATTTCAATAAATTCTGGTTCTTTGTCGGTAAAATACATTCCATTATAAGATTTTCTTTTAACCTTAAATAAAAAGATAAATAAGAATACAAAGGATAATAATAAAATTATCGTATTAGATAAAGCCATTGATAATCCAGCACATCTTGTAGGTGATAAATTAGGATAGAATTTATGCATTCCCATTAAGAATAAAATTCTTGATCCTATTCTACTAAGATTTAAATAGAAAGATAGCTTAGTTTGTCCAAATCCATATAATAATCCTAAAACAGCTGCGTTTATACCAAGAGCTATTATACTTAAGGAATCATATTTAAATATTTCCTTAATCATATTTTTATAATTCTCGTCTGCAGCTGATTTACCTATTGTAAATAAATCAACTATTTGATCAATAAGAATAAATCTTAACAAAACAAAACCTACTAAAGAAATACTAGTTGAAAGCAATAACGTTCTAACAAAAACCTTCCAGGCTCTTCTCATATTTCTTGCCCCAACATTTTGGCTTACAATTGAAGATTGTCCCTCCTCAAAGGAATTAGTAGGTGAGGTTATAAGCCCACACAAATTATTACTTATACCAAAGGTTCCAACGATAAGCCCATCAGTTACTACATCCCAATAATTTTGGCACAAGGCATTTACTGTTACCTTACCTACATTCATAACAAATTTTCCAAAGAAAATTGGAATAGAAAGCTTAAAAATCTCAAGTACAAATTCCTTTTTTGGAATTAACATTTTAATAGAGATTCTTAAAATGTTTTGCCTACTAAATAATATTATCATTCCAATAACTGTTAGGGTAGCCTGACCAATAATAGTTGCGACCTCAACATACTCAATCTTCTTTAAATCAAAACCAAATACAAATAAGCATGTTAAAAGGATTTTTATAATCATAACGGTAAAGTTAAGCTTCATTACAATTTTAGAATTACCCTTAGCCTTTTCAAGTCCAATAAATACGCTATTTAGGGATACAAAGAATAATTCAAATAGTTGTAATCTAAAATAGGTTTTTCCTACCGCTATTTTTGTTTCACTTAATTGACATAGTCTCATAACAGGAACAGATAATGGAATTAAAAATAGCATTAAAAATCCACTAACAATAATTGACATAAAAAGTAAATTAGAGCTAGCATGCCTAGCCTTTTTAACATCCCCTGAGCCAAATATTCTTGAAACAAGAACACCACCACCTGCGGCAAGTCCGGCCCCAAAGGCAGATATTGAGTTTTTAACCTGAGCTAGTGCTGATACAGCCCCTTGAGCTTCCTTTGATATATAGGCACTTACTATTTGGTCAAATACTGTATATAAGCTATTAAAAAGCTGATATATAGCAATTGGAAAGCATATTGCTATAATCGTTGTCATTATATTGCCAGTAAGAATCATTTTTCTTCTTCTTTTACTATTTATCATAGCCTTATTAATATTGGCTTGTTTTAAATTTGATTCACTAATATCAGTAATATATTTTTTTAAATCGTTTATTTTTCTTTCAAGTGATTCTTTCTTTTTTTGCTTATTGTCTTTATCATTTAAAGAAAGTATTTTAGCTTCACACTTTTTAATTCTTTTTTCTGATATCGATATCTTATATTCACCATCTAGGATATATAAGGAAGCTACATTCTCCGTCCTAAAGCTATACATTATATGTTTTGCTTCCTTAAGACCCTTTTCTTTAATGTTTTTTACCCATTCTTCATTCATTAAGACTTTAGATTTATATTTTTTTATTTTATATAAAATCCTATGAGTTTTATTTTGTGTACCTTCTAAATTTTGGATCTTTAGCTCTAAAGATTTATTCTTTTGTTCATAGTATTTTATTTTTTCTTCTTCCTTATCGCTCACGAAAATCACTTCCACTATTATAGAATACCATAATAAATAATATTAATTGGAAAAATAAGCACAAAAAAAGAGTTTACACTCTTCTTTTATACATAAAATCATATAAGCCATGTTTTGTACTATTTCTAGTGGTAATCATCTATCTAAGAATATAATTCTTCCCTCCTAGTAGCTTCATTTCGCTCTAGGAAAGCTCTCCTACCAAATTTGGATTTCTAGCTTGAGGGGTTTACCGCGTTTCATCATTTTATTTCTAAAATGCTCGTCTCTGTGGCACGTTAAGGTATAACCATATCAAAAAGACTTAGGTATCAACCTGCCGTTACCCTTTAAGGGTACCCAGTCTTATTTTTTCGACTGGCACAATCACTACAGTCATCTCAGACTGTGCTAGCATGGACTTTCCTAACCATAAAGGCTCGATTACCCAAATTTTATGCAATAGTATTATATGTAAAAATAACAATTTAGTCAACTATAAAAACATTCCATTTATAAAAATCCAAATACCAATACCAATAAGTACGATAGCTCCTAATATTTGAGCCTTACTTTCTAGCAAAGTACCAAATTTTTTACCAATATATACAGCAGGAACACATATTATAAATGTACATAATGCAATTATTAAAGAGCATACAATCGCATGGCTAACCTTATAATCAGAAAATGTAAGTCCAACACTTAATGCATCAATACTTGTTGCGATAGCTTGAACAAATAGAGCTCCAATAGTAAGCTTAATAACAGTTGGTAACTTTTCTTCACTAGATGAATTCTTTTTTTCCTTATAAACATCAAATAGTATTTTAGATCCTAAGAACACAAGTAAAATTAGTGCTATCCAAGGAATAAACTTTTCAATATATTTTAATAGTGCATGACCACAAAAATATCCAATTAGTGGCATAGCTCCTTGAAAAAAGCCAAAGAAAAAAGCTATTAATAATACCTTGGGTAACTTAATATTTGGCTCTCTTAATCCATTTGTCATTGATACACAGGTTGCATCCATCGCAAGACCTATTCCTAGTAAAATACTTGTAATAAAAAATTCTAAATTCATGAGTTTCTCCTTTTCAAAAATAAAAGACCTATACAAAAAAACCAATTATGGTCTTTTTGTATAAGTCTCGTTTTTTAAGATTGAACCTGAAATATATTCAGTATGTAGGCCAATCACTTAACTGCTTAAGCAAACTACTCCCTTAAACATTTATATTTTATAATATTATATGTAAAAGTCAAGTAAATAAAAAAATAAAAGTCAAAGAAATTACACATCTTTGACTTTATATCTATTATTCTTCAGTTTTAGCTTCTTTTTTTTCAGTAGGAGCTAAAGCATCCTTACGAGATAAATCAATTTGTCCCTTATCATTAATGTTAATACATTTAACAATAATTTCATCACCTAAGGAAACAACATCCTCACACTTACTAACTCTTTCCTTAGCTAGCTTAGAGATATGACATAATCCTTGGCATCCATCCCATAATTCAACAAATACACCATATGCCTCAATACGTACAACCTTACCAGTATATACCTTGTTAAGCTCAACCTCACGAACGATATCCTCGATCATTGTCTTAGTTTTATTTACAGTATCAGCATTTGAATGCATAATATATACTCTACCATCTTGTTCAATATCAATCTTAACATTATCACAATCAGCAATAATTTGATTAATTACTTTTCCTCCAGCTCCAATTACATCCTTAATCTTATCTGGATTAATTCTAATCATAACAACCTTAGGAGCATAT
Source organism: Anaeroplasmataceae bacterium (assembly GCA_051874255.1). Lineage (GTDB taxonomy): Bacteria > Bacillota_I > Bacilli_A > Acholeplasmatales > Anaeroplasmataceae > UBA3206. The sequence goes on along the minus strand of JBJEFR010000097.1, from coordinate 12,413 downwards.
TGATTAACAGATGGACGAACCTCAGAAATAGTTGACATCATATGATCTAATATTTCTAAACGCCCCTTTTTAGCTTGAGCTAATGCTTCCTTTAATATTTCGTAAGTAATACCTTTAATCTTGATATCCATTTGTAATGCAGTGATACCATCCTTAGTACCAGCAACCTTGAAATCCATATCTCCTAAATGGTCCTCTAAACCTTGGATATCAGTTAAAATTGTATAATCATCACCATAAGTAATTAATCCCATTGCAATACCAGCAACTGGAGCCTTAATAGGAACTCCGGCAGCCATTAATGACATAGTTGATGCACAAATTGTAGCTTGGCTTGATGATCCATTTGATTCTAATATTTCAGATACACAACGAATTGTATATGGGAATTCATCCTCAGAAGGAATAACATAAGATAATGCTCTTTCTCCTAAAGCACCATGTCCAATTTCTCTACGACCAGGAGCTCCATAACGTCCTGTTTCACCAACTGAGAAGGCAGGGAAATTATAGTGTAGCATCCATCTTTTTGGAGCTTCATCATTTAATCCATCAATTATTTGATTATCATTTAATGATCCTAATGTAGTTACAGCTAAACTTTGTGTTTGACCACGTGTAAATAAAGCTGAACCATGTGTACGTGGTAATACATCTACACGGCTTGATAATGGTCTAATTTCATCAGTTTTACGTCCATCAGGTCTAACCTTATCAACTGAAATTAAACGTCTTACCTCTGTATGTAGGATTTCCTCTAATGAATGATTTACATTATCCATTAAATATTTCTTTGCATCAGTATCAATAACCTTAATAGTTTCTCCATTAACTGTAACATCCTTAACGAATATTCTTTGATCGAAATGCTCAACTGTTTTAGCATTTACTTCATCAATTGCAGCATAACGAAGTAGCTTATCTTCAATACGAATTGCCTTAACTAAATCTTCCTTAGCAAAAGCCTTTACCTCTGCATCAATTTCCTTATCAGCTTCAAATAATTTAACCTCCATCTTTTCTTTTCCGACTTCAGCAATTATTTTATTTTGGAATTCACAAAGCTCTTGAATAGCCTTATGTCCAAATACTAATGCATTCCACATTGCATCCTCAGATACTTGATTTGCACCTGCTTCAACCATGTTAATAGCTTGATGTGTACCAGCAACTGTTAAATTGATATCAGAAACCTCATTTTGTGCTGGAGTTGGGTTAATAATATATTCACCATTAATTCTTCCAACTCTTACACCAGCGATTGGTCCCTCAAATGGAATATCAGAAATTCCAAGTGCAATAGATGAACCAAGCATCGCAGCCATTTCAGTTGTGCAATCAGGATCAGCTGATAATACTGTATTTACTACTTGTACTTCATTATTAAATCCTTCAGGGAATAATGGTCTAATTGGTCTATCGATTAATCTAGAAGTTAAAGTTTCATGTTCTGAAGCTCTACCCTCACGTCTTAAAAATCCTCCAGGAATCTTTCCTGCAGCATATTGTTTTTCTTGGTATAATACCATTAATGGGAAGAAATCTTGAACTGTTTCGCTTACCTTTGTAACAACTGCAGATAAAACAGTACTTCCTCCATATGTTACCATACAAGCACCATTTGCTTGTTTCGCAACTTCTCCAATTTCGATTACAAGTGGACGTCCTGCCCAATTATACTCGAATCTTTTAACATCACTCATTGTTAAATTCTCCTTTTTTTCTTTAACCTTATTATAATTTTACCAATTAATATGATATCATAAATTAAATAATAATAATAGTTTTTTTAATATTTTATTTGTAATAATTGACATTTTTTTTAATATTTTACAATTAAATTGCTAAAAAAACATATTAAATATAAAATATAACTAAGGAGCTGAAAGAATGATAAAGGACTATGTCAAAATATTTTTTAATTTTTTAAAAAAATCATGGATACCATTAGTTATACTTCTTGTATATATTATAACCACCCATTTACTATTTGAAACAAGCTGCCCAATAAAATTAATTACTGGTCTTCCTTGTCCTGGATGTGGAATGACAAGAGCTTTTATTTCCCTTTTAAAACTTGATATTATAAAAGCATTCAATTATCATGCATTATTTATTATAGTACCATTTATCATCTTTATATTTATTTTTCAAGAAAGACCAATAATAAATAAGCTTTTTAATTCAAAAATACTATGGAGCGTTGTTATAGCTCTATTTATAGGATATTTTATATATCGTATTATTTATGTAAGACCTGATGTTCCTATGGATTTTTATAAGGATTCATTAATTAATAAACTATTTAAATTTATAAAATAAAAAGAGAACCGAGGTTCTCTTTTTTTAGTAACGTAATCCAAGCTTTTCACAAAGAGCTTTATAAGCATCTGAATCCTTAGACTCTAGATAGTTTAATAAGCTACGACGTTGACCAACCTTAGTTAATAGTCCACGACGACTTGAGAAATCATGAATATGATATGCTAAATGCTCATTTAATTGCTTAATCTCAGCAGTTAATAAAGCAATTTGAACTTCTGTTGAACCAGTGTTCTTTGCATCCTTACCATATTCTAATACGATTGCTTCTTTTTGTTGTTTTGTTAATGCCATCTTAATTTTCCTCCATTTATAATTTAGTCACGTTATTCAAAGTATACGCCCGAGGAGTCGTCATACATAGAATACGTCCTTTGTTATAATATCATAATAAATATTATAAATCAATTAATTTTTTTCAATTTTTGAAATTAAATTTAAACAGAACTCTTTATCCTTATGAAGCTGAGCTATTAAGGATTCCTTACTATCATATTTTTTCTCAGGACGAATTCTTTCTATAATTTCAATAAATACCTCTTTATTATATAAATTTTCCTTTAAATCAAAAATATTAACTTCAAGCTTACGTTCAATAGAATAATTAATTGTAGGATTATATCCTATATTAGCCATTCCATAATATTTATTATTATCTATATATGCTCTTACAAAGTAAACTCCATTTTTAGGTAATAATGCATTATGATAATCAATATTAGCTGTAGGAAATCCAATACTATTGCCTATACTATTTCCATGCATAACCTTACCAACAACTACATGATTTCTACCTAGAAATGATGAGGCCTTATGTATCTCACCTTGTCTTAATAAATCTTTAATATGGGTTGTCGAAATTCTTACATCATTTTTAATATATTTTGGAACGACTATTGTATCAAAATTTTCAATCAAGGTTTGAGTCGTACCTAATGCTTTATATCCAAAGGTAAAGTCATAACCACATACTACCTTTACAATACGCATTTTTTTCATAAAATCAACAAATACATCCTTATCAACCATTGATATTTCTTCCGAAAATTCTACTATTATTAAATAATCAAGCTCTTCACGCTCCATAAGCTTTATTTTTAAATCAAGAGGAGATAGTAGCTCATAATTAGGTAAATCTCTTATAAAGGTATTAGGATGAGGATAAAAGGTTAATACTGCGCTTTTAAGACCTTGTTTTTTACATTCCTCTATCAATTTTTGGTGTCCTAAATGAACACCATCAAAATTTCCAACCGCAGCACATATATCAAAATTCATATCTATAGGATTTAAATTTTTTATATTTATTATTTCCAAGTTAATCACTCCTCTTTAAATATTACCACTGGCTTATAGCAATTTGTTTTATATACCTCATATATTGCAATAAGCTTATTGTTATTATATACCTTAAAGGGCTTGTCTGTTTTTATTTGCCTTTCATCTAATACTACTCCATTATATATTAGCTTAGCCATATAATCGTTAACCTTAATAGATTCTAAATTACAAAATACATCCTCTATAGATAAAACCTTATTTGTAATTAAAGGATCATCTAGTTTTACTGAAATATCTTTATTAAATGTTCCTGATGAAGCTCTATCAAGCTCTAGCATCAATGATGGAACATTTAGTTTTTCTCCTAAATCTCTACATAGACTTCTTACATAAAAGCCTTTTGATACCTTCATATATAAATCAACACAATTATATCCATCTTTACTATAAACATCACTTGTTCTTTTTAATTCATAAATATTTATCTCTCTTGGTAGTATTTTTACTTCTTTATTGCTTCTAGCATATTCATATAGCTTTTTACCATTAACCTTTATAGAACTATAAATAGGTGGTATTTGCGTTTTAGCTTCCTTTAATTCTTCTATTGCCTTATCAATAGCTTCTGTAATAACTTCACATTTAATATCCTCTAAAATATTTCCTGTAATATCTAGGGTATCACTTTTTTTACCAAATAATACTGTTGTATTATATTCTTTTTCATGCTCTAGTAAAAGGGGCATAAGCTTACAGGCTTTATTAATCGCAACTACTAAAACTCCGGTTGTATTAGGATCTAAGGTTCCAGTATGACCAACATGCTTTGTTGAAAATATTTTTTTTATTTTATTACATACATCATGACTAGTCATCCCTTTTTCTTTATTTATAACAATAAAACCATCCATGAATTATCACCTTTATTCATTGTACCACAAAAAAAAGCATAAAAGAAAACTTTTATACCTTTTTAATATTAAAAATTATCATTTTTTGATTTAATTACAAGAATACTACCTTTTTTTATACTAACAAATCCTCTAGTTTCTACTTCATTACTTATACAAAGTGGATTATATAAATCTAAATTATAATCATCTAGATTATATTTAAATCCCTTTAAAGATAATATTGAATCCTCTAAAGCAAATAATGATATATATTTATATTCATCTTTATTTATGATACTATCTGAGGTTATTTTATAAATAATACTATTATCATCTATTATTTTTAGATTATCATATTCTTTAAATAAACATAAATTAGCTAAAAAATGTTCTATTCTACTACCTGTTATACCACCAAATATAGTTATATCATTACTTATTTCATAGGCTTTTTTTATTGCATATGCTGTATCAGTTTCATCCTTAATAGGATTTAATTTAATAATATTATCTATTTTTTGATTAGTAACATCATAAGAATCAAAATCACCAATTGCTGCATCACATCTAATATTATTATTTAATAAGAGCTTTACCCCTTTATCAACACCTATAATATAATAATTATTTAAATCATATTTAGTAATATCTATATTATTTCCAATAAATAATGCTACCTTCATAACTACCTCATTTGTTCAAGCCAGCCTAATACATTCTTTCTATTAATAGGACCACTATAAATAGATATAATATTACCATCACGTGATAATATATAGGTTGGTATTTTTTTTACATTATATTTTATCTTCAAATCATAATATTTTGTAGTGTTTATTTTCAAAACATTTATTTTTTTGGAAATAATAGAAATTATTTCCTCATTTAATGCACAGCTTTTACTCCATGAAGCATAAAAAAACAACACCATTAATCCTCTAATTTGGGTATTTTCATTATACTCTTGTATCAATCTAATCATCCTTATCTTAGATATACAACCGTTACTCCATTGAGTCCTTCTCCCTCTTTACCATATCTATAGCTTTTTATATGAGAGCACTTCTTTAGGCATGCCCATACAGCCTCACGAACAACACCAGTACCAAAGCCATGAATAATATATACCTGTTCATAATTAGCTAGTAATGCCTTATCTATAAAGCTTTCTACTGCCTCACGAACAGCCTCATACCTATATCCTCTTAGGTCAAGCTCCATCTTTGCATTTGAAACACTAATAGAATGAGTTGGCTTTTTAGGTTTAGGAGTAGCTAAAGGTGGTTTAGTAAGCTTTAGTTCATTCTTATCAAAGGTCATTTTAAATTGACCTATTTGCACCTCATATTTTCCTTTCTTTATTGCGAGTATTCTTCCGTCCTTATCATATGATTTTACATATACATAATCGCCAACCTTTAAATCCTCATCAAATACCTGGTCTTCTATCTTTTTGGCTTTAAGGTTTCTCGCAACAAATTTAATATCAGCGATTTCATGTTCTTTAACATTAATATCATTTCTAATCTTATCAATTTCATTTAATAAATTTAAGGATTCATTTTTAGCTTCTAATATAATATCATTTGCTTCCTTAGTAGCACGTTCTATTATTTTACTTCTTTCTAACTCAATAGAATTCTTTAAGTCATCGACTTCCTTAATTTTTTGATTGTACTCACTAATCATATGAAGATAATCATCCTTAATATTACTAATTTTAGAATTTTCTATATCAAGTTTATCCATTAATGTTTCGGTATCAGTATTTCTATTTTCATTTAGTTCTTTAGCTCTATTAATTATTCTTTCATCAAGTCCTAATCTACTTGCGATTAACAAGGCATTACTTTTACCAGGAATACCCATTATTAGCTTATAAGTAGGCTTTAAGGTTTGAGGATTGAACTCTACTGAGGCATTACATATATCCTTATTCATATAGGCATATGCCTTTAGGTCTCCATAGTGAGTTGTAGTAATTACTCTGGATCCTCTAGCTTTCAAAAATTCTATGATTGAAATAGCCAAGCTTGATCCTTCCTTAGGATCTGTACCACTTCCTAGCTCATCTAGTAATACAAGGCTATTAAATCCAACCTTATTTACAATATTACATATTTTACTCATATGACTTGAAAATGTTGATAATGATTGTTCGATTGATTGTTCATCACCTATATCTACAAACACATCATCAAAAACTGCCAGTTCACTACCTTCCTTACAAGGCACATGCATTCCTGACTGCATCATTAGGGTTAATACCCCAACTAACTTTAATACAACCGTTTTTCCTCCGGTATTGGGACCAGTAATTATTATAGTATTAAATTTATCTCCAAAATGAATATCGGTTGGAACTACAAGATCCTTACTAATTAAAGGATGTCTTCCTTTAATTATTTTAGTGTATCCCTTATCATTTATTTTAGGATTAATCATATCAAATTCATTAGCATATAGTGCCTTTGCAAATATCACATCTAAGGATACTAGATTATTTAAATTATTAACTAACCCTTCATATTCACTATTAATAAATAGAGATAAATTCTTTAATATATTATTTATTTCCTTTTCAATAGCTAATTTAGTACTTTCTATTTCACTACTTATTATAGAACATGCAAGTGGCTCTATATATACTGTAGTACCACTACTTGATTCATCTAATATTACACCCTTGATACTGTTTTTATATTCTACTTTATATGGCAAACACAATTTATTTGATCTAGTTACTATCATTTGACTTGATAGCATTGACGAATTAGATGACATTATTTCATTAAGCTTAGAACGTAAGCGATTTTGTAGGGATAATAATTGTTTTCTTAGCATAAACAGCTCATTAGTTGCGTTATCTACTACATAACCATTTTCATCAATTGTAGTATCAATTGTTGTTTTTAGCTTTGACTGTATTATAAGCTCATTAAAATATTTGTTAAGAAGCGTAATATCTATTTTATTAGCATTTAAATATCCTTTATATTTTACTACGTTAGATACTGCCTTAATTAATGATGAGACATTTAATATTTCATCAATTGATAAAACACCACCAACCTGAGCTCTTTTAAGTGATGGTAATATACTTTTTACTCCATCTAGCGGTATATCCTCATATTTAATTATTACCTTTCTTGCCTCTTCAATTTCATCAAGCATTTCTTTAATAGTTTCTAAATTAGATATAGGACTAAGGTTTAAAATTATATCCTTAGCCATATCGGTTTTAGCATAGTTTTTACACATATCTAATACTTTATGAAATTCTAATATATCTGTATCATAAGACATAAGTATTTCACCTCTTATCATAGAAAAAGATAGTATGAATACTATCTAATTCTATTTTATAATTCTTTTATCATTGGTATATAATTCATACCATTTTTTGTTATAAGATTACTAGTCTCTTTAAAGCCTTTTTTTAAATAGAAATCATAGCCAAATATTGAGCTATCTAATCTAATGGTATGATTAGCTCTATTTAATACTATATTCTCTACATAATGGAGTAGCTTTGAGGCTATCCCTTTATTATGATAATCTGGACTTACAAATAAATAATAAATATAGTTTTCATCATCAAGAGAAATAACTCCTATTAAATTATTATCAATATAATAACCATACATAATATTGGTCTCTTCTTTAAATGATGTAATTATATCTTTATTACGAATAAATTCCTTCAAAAAAGTTTCATAACCTTCCTTTGAATCATTTTTGTACTCAGTTTTCAAATACACTTCATTAATAAAATCTAATGAATCAAAAATATTTTCAAAATTAATTCTTTTTATCATATTAATTATAGGAAGTAGTTAAAAACATTTGCTTCATCTTGTTATTCGTACCTACATATGTAGCTAAATATGTATCTAGAGTAGATAAATCCTTCTCCTTAACTGTAAATGGTGGATTTCCATCCTCAGTTTTAAAGCTAAAATTACTTTCAGTTAATAATCCAGGTGATGCATTTGAAAAATCAGTTGTACTAATAGGATCATCCTTCTTAAGCTGATTACTACAATTTATTAATCTATATCCACCTGCTGTAGTGAATGGTAATCCAGTGTTATTAGTAATTTCACTATCATTATCCTTTAGCACACTATAAATACCTCTAAATATTACATTTTGAGCACATACGCTTCCACCATTACCACAAACGATTCCCTGGCTAACCATTCCACATTTCCAGTTACTATTTATAGCCTTTAAGCTACCTTCAACTCCTAATTCTCTAAATTTTTCTCTATATTCATAATATTCATGATTATCAATTACAGTGTTATACATATATGCAACACCAGTTCTAACCTTTGGAATTCTATCCTCAATATTTTTAAAACGACAATTAGCTATTGATACTCTTAATTCCTTATTGTATTTTACATCAGTTCCAGAATCTCCAAGAAGGAATCCCTTCTTTTGAGGAATAGCTATTCCATATAGAATATCTTCAAATGTTAGACCCATCTTTCTTAAGGCATTATAATAACAATAATTTGTACCACCGGCTTGGTAATTTTCTTCTATTTTTTGCATCATTTGGTACAAATATCCATCCTCATCGTCACTTCCACCAGTAAAATCACAATATGATATATGAACCGCTGTACCACCTGTTGCGCCATAAGGTGCACATGTATATGTACCAAGACTATTATAATATGTGTTAGCTACATCTATTTGTCCATCAAATGATTTTCCAAACTTACAGTGATCAATCATGATGTTTTCTGAATATCCTATTTTAAAATAAGCCCATCCAACTGTATCATAATCACCTAATTTTTTTACTGCAGAGGATGAATTCCAATCCTCCCATTGCCACATTTCATCAAATTCTAAATTACGAATTACTACATTTTTATCATAATTTATTTTGAATCCACCATGGGTAATCTTAGCACCATTTTGGGAATAAATTAAAAGGTCAGTTGTCCTTTCAATAGCTACTCTTGAAATAATATTATTATTATACCAAGTTGTACGTGTCATATTATCAACTTTAGTTTCATCCCATTTTTCTACAATACTTGCATAATCAGTTTTAGTTTCTGTTGATAATTTCTTATATCCTAAATCAATATCATCGCATATTTCAATAACATGAACCTTAGATGGTGAATTTAGAGTTTGAGTCCATTCTACATCTGGATATGCAGAATCCTCATAATATGTTAAATCAGCTGTATAAACTGGGTCATTTGCATCCCAAGGAGTATCTTCAGGAATCTTAGTATATGTTCCATCTTCATTTTTTAAATATAATCCCTTTGTTATAGCTCTAATCCAGTTAGTTTCATTTTTTCTTACATTATTTCTTACCATGTAATCAAATTCAAGCTGTTTAGTCATCGTTGTTGTATAATCAACTCTTGCATCATATAAGGCCTTAATTAATTCATCTGCAGTGTTTACCTTAACATAATAGTCTGTACCTAAATATTGTGAAAAATCAGGTAAGTTGCTTCCTATATAACCATAATCATATAGTAGACTTCTATCATCACTTGATAATGAAGCTACATATTCGCTACCCTTTAATCCTGTGTCAACTACCTGAGGAGTACTACTATCTCCACAAGAAGCTAAAGCACAAATTGAAAATAAAGTTGTCAATGCTATTAATCCTTTTTTCATTATTCTTTCTCCCATTCCTTAAATTTTCTAATAATTGCGTCAAGATGTTCTTTTGAAACATAATAAGAACCACTTACAATAGTTGTAGCACAAAGCCTTTCATCATCAGTCATCTCTTCATTATTACTAATTTTAGCATTCATATTAGACTGCATACCGCTCATTAAAAACTTATAAAAACCATGTAGCCTATTAATATCGAAGCCTCCTGGTAAATAATAAAGAGGAATCTCTAATTTGTATTTTTCGATAATATCATTTTGGTCGAGTTTATCTAGAGTCATACCTACTGTACATAAGGCAACAACATGATATTTTTTTAATACCTTTTTTAGCTTAGTAGGTTGACCTATTCTTAACCATGTCATAAAAATTATATCATCTTTTTTTAAATTTTGTGATTTCGCTTCCTTTAGGGAATAAGCCTCACATCCTAGCTCCTCTTTTAATAATAAAGCATATTCTTTAGTATGAGAAGCTAAAGAGTTATATATAATTTTTAACATAATATCACCACTTTACTATATATTCATTCTATATAATTTTACTCATTTTGTAAAGAAAAAAAGACACCCAATAGATGGGTGTCAATAAATTCTAATAATTTTCAGCTCTTACTTCAAAATAACTTTGAGGATGGTTACATACAGGACATACCTCAGGAGCCTTAGTACCAACTACAATGTGTCCGCAATTTCGACATTCCCAAATTGTCACACCAGATTTTTCAAAAACCTTCATTGTCTCAACATTATTTAATAAGGCTCTATAGCGTTCCTCATGCATTTTTTCAATTGCTGCAACTCCACGGAATTGTTTTGCAAGCTCTGTGAATCCTTCTTCCTCAGCCTCACGAGCCATTCTATCATACATATCTGTCCATTCAGCGTTTTCACCTGCTGCAGCAGCGGCTAAATTTTCCTCTGTAGTTCCAACTCCACCAAGAGCTTTAAACCATAGCTTTGCATGCTCCTTCTCATTTTCAGCTGTTTTTAAAAACAACTCAGCGATTTGTTCATAACCAGCCTTCTTTGCAACAGATGCAAAATAAGTATACTTATTTCTTGCCATTGATTCTCCTGCAAACGCCTCTAATAAATTTTGTTCTGTTTTAGTACCACTATATTTGTTTGCCATAATTTAATTCCTCCTTTATATTTTTATATTTAAAACAAATATTTACAAGCATAAATTCCAGCTTCACTTCCTAATGATGCGACCGTTATTTTAGTATCACTAAGATTTGGAAGTGCATATTCTAGGAAATATCTTCTAACTCTTTTTAAAAGATCATCCTTACCATTACTTAATCCTCCAGCAATTCTAATATCCTTAATTGCTAGAGTTGCACAAATATTTGAAATAGCTATTGCTAGCTTTCTTGAAGCATAATTAATAGCACTTATAGCATCATAATCATTCTTATGAGCTAATTTAAATAACTCATAGGAATTAATATTAGTATTATGCTTTTTATTATAATCTAAAACAATATTTTTAGCACTACAATATGCCTCTGCACAACCTTTTTTACCACAGCCACAAACTCTAGCATCCATTTTAAAATCAACCTTAATATGCCCTATTTCACCAGCAAAGCCATTATTATTATATAGCTTATTATCAATTACTATTCCTCCACCCATTCCGGTACCTAAAGTAATTAATACTAGATCCTTAGTATTTGTATATCTACTTTCAGCTAAGGCTGCGAGGTTAGCATCATTTTCGACAATAATATTATTATTTGAAAGCTCAGTACTTAGTTCCTTATAAATATTAAGTCCAACAATATTAGTATTTGGTGCATATATAACAATATCATCCTTTATAACACCAGGTATAGCTACTGTATATCCTATAATATCACTAGGCTTATAACTCCTTGTAATAGTAGTAATAATTGATGGAATTATTTCATCAATGTTTTTGCTTGTCTTTATTTTTTTAAATAATATTAAATTATTATCCTCATCAAAGAACCCAAATTTAATATTAGTTCCACCAATATCTATACCACATTTAATCATAGTATTCACCTATCAATAGTATATCATACATTTAAAAAAACTAGGTAAAAAAATAACATATTTAAATATTATATTATGAATTATAATTCTAATGAAATTTATTTTATACCATAGTAATACAAAATTTGATAATCTAGAGCCGCACACTCATTAATTTATTTACGAGTAAGGCTCTATTTTTCTCAAAAATCAACAAATATTATTACTAATTTATATATATCAA
>JBJEFR010000096.1:0-23804 GCA_051874255.1 Anaeroplasmataceae bacterium | reverse complement strand
TTTTGATTAATGACGGAAAAACAGAATATGCAGTTGGTATTATTACAGATAAGGGTGTAAATAATTGTGGTCTTTCTTTTTTTATAGGAAAAGAAGGCTTAAATACCCTACATGATATGTATTCTTCTGCAGAAAGTGATTCAATGGAAATATCTGATTATAATATGATAACAGCATTAATGGCTGATAGTAAAAAATTATTAGATGAAGAGTTGTCTTTTTTTAAAAAAAATGATATAAAAATTAAAAATAAAAATAATATAGTATTAAAAACCTTTAAATCAGGAATAGAACCATATGTTTCTACAAGTAAAGACGCGGATTTAATGATAGAATTATTATCATTTGTATTATTGTTAATTGAAAATGATAAGGATACCTTGATAGAAGGATTTAGTAATAATCTTTTAGCTTATATGACTGTTAATTATAGAAGGCATATTTATTCATTAAATATGATTAATATTCCATATTTAGAAAGAGAATATGATAAGGTATTGGCAAATGAAATGGAATTAAAGGGATTTTTAGAATATAATCATTCTGATTATGAGGCAGAGCTAATTATGAAAAATATTGAAGTTCCTATTAAGGTTGATGATTTTAATAAAAATATCTATCCTTTATCAGTTGTATATTTAGTAGATGAGAAGGTTATTGAAGCACAAGCAGTAGTAACGACACCTTTAGAATATAAAGAAAATATTATTCCAATTTTACATAATATTTTTAAAAGTGAAGGAATTCCAAAGAAAATTAAAACTAATAATCGAGCATTATATTACAAGCTATATGATTTATTAGATAAGATTGGTGTTGAATTAATATTACAGGAACCTAGTGCTTTGGGATTTAAGCTTATGAAAATAACAAATCAAACATTAAATGAATATTTCTTGTATCAGCCTAATAATTTAAGAAACAAAAGTGTTTTTTTAAATAAGCATGATTTTATGAAGCATGTTTTAAAAAATGATTTAGATAGAAATAATTTAGAAAATGATGATGTTTTCTTACTTTTGACATTTTTCAGTCATTTAAACGTTGATAAGTTTATAGATGAAGCAATGGCTGATTATGAAGAGGAAGAATCTAAAGAGGATTTAGTGTCTTAAGAATTCGAGGGTGAGTATATGAAAAGAAACAAAACTATAGTAATAGGATGTGGGCGTTTAGGTAGCTCAATCGCAACAAATCTATCATTAAGTGGTAATAATGTAATAGTTATTGATAGTAATAAGGATTCATTTAGAAGATTATCTGATGGATTTAATGGATACACTATTGTTGGAGATGCAACTGATATAATTTTTTTAAATGAACAATTCCTAGATGAAGCTAGTAAAGCTATTATTGTTACTAATGATGATAATGTTAATTTGTATGTTGCCCATTTATGTACCTATATTTTTAATGTACCTAAGGTATATATAAGATTGGCTGATAATAGTAAGAGTGTTTTATTAAATGATGATAGAATTAAAGCTATTTATCCATTTATTTTATCAATAAATGAAATGGATAAATTATTTAAAGGGGATGAAGAATAGTGAAGGTAGTAGTTGCTGGTGGTAATCATGAAGCTGATTATATAATCAAAATGCTTAAGGAAAAGAAAAAAAGCAAAGTAGTGGTTATTAATGATGATCCTAGTATATGTAAATATTTATCAGAGTCAAATAATATATCAGTTATTTGTGGAGATCCTACTAAAATATATGTTTATGAAGAGGCTGAAGTAAAGGGATATGATATTTTGATTTCCTTATGTGATAAGGATGCTGATAACTATGTAGTATGTAAAATTGCTAAGGATGTTTTTAATATTAAAAAGGTTATTTGTATAGTTAAAAACCCTAATAACGTTGATGTTTTTGAAAAGCTAGGCATTGATAGTGCAATATCATCAACATATTTACTTAGTAAAACTGTTCAAAGTGAAACAACATTAGATGAGCTTTTAAGAACCTCTTCAATGGAGGATGATAAAATTTCTATAACAGAGGTTATTATTAATGAGGATTCATTATTAGTAGGAAAAACTCTAGCCGAAATTGATTTTCCGACTAATATGACAGTTGGATGTATATATAGAAATCCTAATGTTATTATTCCAAGAGGAAATACGATGATTGAGGATAAGGATAAATTATTAATTATTTCTGACCCGGATACCCAAAAGGAAATAGTTAAGTTTTTCCAAAAAACAGCTAAAGGACAAGAATAATGAAGGAAGCAGGAATAGGAGCTACAAGGCTTCAAATTATAAGATATATTGGACAATTTATGATGATGGTTGGTGGTATATGTCTAATACCTCTTATAATGCTTATTTTTTATAGTTATGAGTATAAGCAAGCTATTTATTTTTTAATTCCGGGATTATCAAGTATATTAATAGGCTTTATAATTAATTTTATATTAAGAAAAATAGAACCCTGTAGACTAAGAAGAAATCAGGATGCAGTATTGGTTGTATTAATATGGATAATTAGTGTATTTATATGCTCATTACCATATAAGCTATCTGGGGATTATACTATGTCACAGGCAATATTTGAAAGTATGTCTGGTTTTTCAACAACTGGTTTAAGTGTTACTAATGTGGATAGTGCCTCACATATCTTTTTGTTCTATAGAAGTACAACACTTGTTATTGGTGGAATAGGGTTAGTATTAGTATTTACAAGCGCCCTTAGTGATGCCCACGGACTTAGGCTTTATACAGCGGAGGGACATAATGATAGATTAATGGCTAATTTAGCTAGAAGTGGTAGATTAATTCTATTAATTTATTTTGGGTATATATTACTTGGATTTATTGCTTATTTAATATGTGGAATGAAGCCATTTGATGCTATTAATTATGCTATGGCAGCTGTATCTACAGGTGGATTTGCTACCCATAGTGAATCAGTATATTACTTTAATAGTATTCCTATTGAAATAATAACAATGGTTTTAATGCTTTTAGGATCAACTAACTTTGTTATTCATACCTTCTTGTTAAGAGGAAAAATTAAGAAGGTTTGGCATCACTGTGAAACTAAGTTATTATTTGCCCTTATTTTAATATTTGTACCTCTAATGACATTATGTTTAGTATTAAAGACTACTATGTGCTTTTCTTCGAGCTTTAGAATAGCGGTATTCCAATTTATATCAGCAGTGACTGGTACTGGATTCCAAACGGTAGCAGATTTTAAAAATGGCTTACCAACGAATTTTATTGCCTTAATGATTGTCGCAATGCTTATTGGTGGTGGAACAGGCTCTACATCAGGAGCTATTAAGCAATATCGTATTTGCTTAGTTATGAAATCAATGTGTTGGAATATAAAGAGTACAGTTGATTCTAAAAATGTAATTACCCCTAGATATATCAATAAATATGATCAAAGGGTATTAGTAACTGATGATGATATACACCAAAATAATGTCTATATTATGCTATATTTGTTTTTGTTTATAATTGGTAGCATAATATTTACCTGTTGTGGATATCCTCTTGAGGATTCTATGTTTACATTCGCCTCAGCATTAGGTACTGTAGGATTATCAAGCGGTGTGGATTTTATAACGGCCAGTCCTGTTATCCTTTGGACATCGATTTTTGGAATGTTCTTTGGACGTCTAGAAATAATAGTAATATTTATTGCATTCTCTAGACTTAAAAAGGAAGTTAGTTTTTAATATAATCTTTAAAATGATATTTAATTGTGATACAATGATTATAATGTGAAGGAGTTGTTTTTATGCGTGAAAAGATATTACATTTAATTGAGAAAAATAGTCGAATTGACTTGCATGAAGCAGCGGTTATGCTTGGAATAAGTGAAGTTGATTTAGCTAATGAAATAGCTAAAATGGAAGAAGAAAAAATTATTTGTGGTTATCATACCCTAATTAACTGGGATAATACTAGCTCAGAGATAGTTAGTGCCTTAATTGAGGTTAAGGTTACTCCTCAAAGAGGAATTGGGTTTGATAAGATTGCCCAAAGAATTTATAAATTTGATGAGGTTGATGCTGTTTATTTAATGAGTGGTGGATTTGATTTTACAGTTATTATTAATGGTCAATCTATGAAAAATGTAGCTATGTTTGTTTCTAATAAGCTTGCGACTATGGATTCTGTTTTATCTACATCAACTCATTTTGTATTAAAAAAATATAAAGATCACGGTACAATTCTTGTTGATGAAAGCAAGGATGAAAGGATGATTGTAACACCATGAGTAAGTATTTATCAAAAAATGTTGTTGCATTAAAGCCTTCTGGTATAAGAAAGTTTTTTGATATTGCATCAGAGATTGAAGGTGTAATATCACTTGGTGTAGGTGAACCTGATTTTGATACACCATGGCATATTAGAGAAGAGGGAATTTATACTCTTGAAAGAGGAAAAACTGTTTATACTGCCAACGCTGGACTTAAGGAATTGCGACAAGAGGTATGTAATTATACAAAAAGACATCAAGGCTTAGAATATAATTGGTCAACTGAAACCTTAATTACCGTAGGTGGAAGTGAGGCTATCGATCTTGCGATGCGTGCTTTATTAAACCCTGGTGATGAGGTGATTATTCCAGAGCCTTCCTATGTAGCATATGTACCTGCAACTATTCTTGCAGGAGGAAAGCCTGTTATTGTTAATTTAAAGGAGGAAAATTGCTTTAGGTTAACTAAAAGCGAGCTAGAGGAAGCTATTACAGATAAAACAAAGGCTTTAGTTTTACCATTTCCAAATAATCCAACAGGGGCAATAATGGAGCGTTCTGACCTAGAGGCTATTGCCGAGGTTTGTATTAAGCATGATTTAATTGTTATTTCCGATGAAATATATGCAGCTCTTACCTATAAGTCAAAGCATGTTTCAATTGCTGAAATAAAAGGAATGAAGGAAAGAACGATTGTTATTAATGGATTTTCTAAGGCATTCTCTATGACTGGATGGCGCCTAGGTTATGCTTTAGGACCAGATTTTATTATTGCTCAAATGACTAAAATACATCAATTTTGTATTATGTGTGCACCAACCAATAGCCAGTATGCAGCCATTGAGGCCTTAAGAAATGGTGATAAGGATGTTAATGAGATGCGTGAAGCATATGATCAAAGAAGAAGATTCTTAATTGATGCATTTAAGGAAATGGGTATTGATTGTTTTACTCCATACGGAGCCTTCTATGTATTCCCAAATATTAAAAAATTTGGTTTATCATCTGATGAATTTGCCACAAGACTTCTAAAAGAGGAAAAGGTCGTTGTCGTACCTGGTACAGCTTTTGGAGATTGTGGTGAGGGATTTTTAAGAATAAGCTATGCATATTCAATCGATGATTTAAAGAAAGCTTTACAAAGAATTGAAAAATTTATAAAAAAACTTAGCTAAGGAATCTATTTGGGTTCCTTTTAAGTTGCATTTTAGCATTATTTATGATAGAATAGCATAGTATAGTAAAGTGATGAAGAAAAATAGTAATTATTTTCAAAATATTAGCGAGGATGGTATGGTGAAAGCATCTTATTTTTGAAGTAATGAAGACATTTCGGAGCTTGTAGTAATGTATGACGTACCAGGCGTTAACGGATTTCGAGTGCTAGTCAAATTGATTAGAATTAAGGTGGTACCGCGTATTAACGTCCTTATGTAATGAGGATGTTTTTTTATTCTTTAGGAGTGATTAAATGGCGACAAGCTTACCTACAATAAAAAATAATCGATATATTCTTAGAGATATAAGCATAAGAGATTATATGGATTTATTTGAATTTGGTTCTGATTTTGAGAATACTAAGTATGTTACATGGGGACCATATCAAATGCCAGAAGAGGCATATAATTCAATAAATTTGATGATTATGGATAGAATTAAACAAGGCTTACCTGTTGGATATGCCATTGTTTGTCCTAAAACCAAAAAAATGATAGGAATGATAGATTTTCACACCTATTATCCTAATACCAATTGTGCTGAGGTAGGATTTATTTTACATAAGGCCTATTGGAATAGAGGGATTATGACCTCAGCCTTAAAGGACTTAATTAGAGTTGGATTTGAAAAAATAGGCTTTAATAAAATTCTTATAGGACATATAGATATTAACCTAGCCTGTCAAAAGGTAATAGAAAAGTGTGATTTCAAATATGAATCACGTAAATATAATGCCATACTAGATAAACTAACGTATGAGCCAAGAGATATAATATATTATAGTTTATATAAAGAAGATTATGAAAGAGGTATTTTAAAATGGCAATAAATAGACCAAAGGGTACAGTAGATATTATTCCAGGAGAATCAATTAAATGGGTTCGTTTAGAGGAACGTATAAGAAAGGTTTGCAGATTATATAATTTTAAAGAAATTAGAACACCTATTTTTGAAGCATCTGAACTATTTCACAGAGATGTAAATGATGTTTCTGATATGGTTACTAAAGAAACATATGATTTCATAGATAGAGGTCAAAGAGGTAATACCCTAAGACCAGAGGGTACGGCTGGTGTTGCAAGATCATTTATTGAAAATAAGCTATATGTTGAAAATCCAGTTTCTAAATTGTTCTATATGGGACCTATGTTTAGATATGAAAGAGCCCAAAGAGGACGTCAAAGACAATTCCACCAATTTGGAATTGAGGCTTTAGGATCAAATAGTCCTCTTATGGATGCTGAGGTTATCGCAACAGCGGTTAGCGTAATTAAGGAATTTGGACTTGGTGGAATTAAGGTTAAAATTAATACTATTGGTGATGAGGAATCAAGAAATGCCTATCGTGATGTGTTAATTGAGTATTTTTCAAAATATACAGAGGATTTATGTAGTGACTGTTTAAATAGATTACATAAAAATCCTTTAAGAATATTAGATTGCAAGGTTGATAGAGATAAGGAATTCTTTAAGAATGCTCCTAAAATTTCTAATTACCTAAATGAAGTAAGTAAGAATCACTTTAGTGAGGTTTTAAAGGCCTTAGATTCAATGAATATTGATTATGAAATAGATGAAAATTTAGTAAGAGGATTAGATTATTACACATTTACAGTGTTTGAAATAGAGGTTAATTGTGCTGAGCTAGGAGCACAAAATGTCATTTGTGCGGGTGGAAGATATAATAACCTTATTAAGCAATTAGGTGGACCTGACACTCCAGCCTGTGGACTTGCCTTTGGTATGGAAAGATTACTATTTGCTCTTGAAAGTGAGGGTAAGGTAATCGCTGCTGAGCCTAAAGCTCATCTATTTATAATTGCCTTAGGAGACAACGCAACCTTTAAAGCTTCAGAGATTATGAATAAATGCCGAATGGGTGGACTAATTACAGAAATGGATTATAGTAATAAGTCACTAAAGGCCCAATTTAAGCTAGCTGATAGGAATAATGCCTTATTTACAGCTATCTTAGGTGATACTGAATTAGCTGGTAATGTTATAAATGTTAAGAATAATACTACAGGTGATCAGGAAACAATTAGTATTGATTCTCTATATGATTATATTTTAGAAAATTTAAAACAAAATTCTTCATGTGCATCATGTAAAGAGAAGAAGGGTGAATAAAATGAATAGAACACATTATAATGGACAATTAAGAATTGAAAATGTTGGACAAACTGTTGAATTAAAGGGATGGGTTGCCAAGAAAAGAGACCTTGGTGGTCTTGTATTTATTGATTTGAGAGATAAGACAGGTATTACTCAAATAATTGTAAATCCTAATAATCCTAATTATGATACAGCTGTTAGCTTAAAAAATGAATATGTTGTATATGTTAAGGGAATAGTTGAGGAAAGAAGCTCTAAAAACCCTAATTTAAGTACAGGAGATATTGAGGTAGTAGCTTCTGATTTAGAAATTTTAAATACTGCTAATCAGCCTCCAATCATTATTGCTGATAAGACTGATGCATTAGAGGATACAAGATTAAAATATCGTTATTTAGACCTACGTAGACCAGTTATGCAAAATTATATGATTATGAAATCTAAAATTACTAATGCGATTAGAGAGTTTTTAGTAAGTAAGGAATTCTTAGAGCTTGAAACTCCAATTTTAGCTAAATCAACACCAGAGGGTGCAAGAGATTTCCTAGTACCTTCACGTTTGCATGAGGGAGAGTTCTATGCATTACCTCAATCACCTCAAATTTTTAAACAATTATATATGGTTGCAGGATTTGAACGTTATTTTCAAATAGCTAAATGCTTTAGAGATGAAGATTTAAGAGCTGATCGTCAGCTAGAGTTTAATCAAATTGATATTGAAACTTCTTTCTTAAATGATAGAGAAATCCAAGAAATAATAGAAGGTTTATTTAAGCATCTATTTAAAAAGGTGTTGAATAAGGATATTCCTACACCATTTCCACGTATGACTTATAATGAGGCTATGAATACATATGGAAGCGATAAGCCAGATATTCGTTTTGATATGAAGCTTATTGATGTAGCTCAATTATTTAAAAATGTTCCATTTATGGCAGATAAAGAGGCTGTAAAATGTATTAAGGCCAATGCTACATATACTCGTAAGCAAATAGATGAATTCACAAGAATAATGAAGGTAAACCATGCTAACGGACTAGCTTACCTTAAATATGAAAATGATGCTCTAACAGGATCATTTGTTAAGTTCTTAACAGATGAGGATAAAGAAAATACTATTAAGACATTAAACCTAGTAAATGGGGATATTGTTTTTGTAATAGCAGATAAATTAAATGTATGTAATCAAGCATTAGGAGCTTTAAGAAAGTTAATTGCTAAGGATCTAAATTTATGTGACCCAGATGACTTTAAATTCCTATGGGTTACTGATTTCCCAATTTTTGAATATAACGAGGATTTAGGAAAATATGAGGTTTCAACAAATCCATTCTCATCTCCTAAAAAGGAATGTATACCATTACTTGAAACAGACCCTAAGAATTGCTATGCCGATGCATATGATATCGTTTTAAATGGTTATGAGCTAGGAAGTGGATCACTTCGTATTTATAATCAAGATTTACAATCTCGTATGTTTGATGTAATTGGAATCTCTGAGGAGGAGGCTAAATATCGTTTTGGATTCTTCCTAGAAGCCTTAAAATATGGAACACCACCAATGGGTGGAATAGGTCTAGGACTTGAAAGAATTGTAATGTGTATGACAAAGACAGATAATATTCGTGATGTTATTGCCTTCCCTAAAACTCTAAATGGAGTTGATTTAATGATGGAGGCGCCATCAAGAGTTGAGGACATTCAGCTTGATGATGTTCATATTAGTTTAAAGAAGTAGGTGATTTGCATGGACAAGAATTATATTTCATGGGAAGAGTATTTTATGGGAGTTGCTTGTTTAAGCGCTAAAAGAAGTAAGGATCCTAATACTAAGGTAGGAGCTTGTATAGTTAATACAAAAAAAAGAATAGTAGGTATTGGATATAACGGACTTCCATGTGGATGTAATGATATGGATTTTCCTTGGGGTAATGATCAAAATAGTGATTTACTTGAAACTAAATACCCATATGTTGTTCATGCTGAACCTAATGCTATTTTAAATTCGCTTGAAAAGCTAGATGATGCAACATTATATGTTACCCTATTTCCATGTAATGAGTGCGCTAAGCTTATTATTCAATCAGGGATAAAACGAATAGTTTACATGGAAGATAAGTATCGTGACTCAGTAAATAATATTGCATCTAGAAGAATGTTTGATGCAGCAGGAGTAGTTTATGAAAAGCTTGGAAAAATATTAAAGGTGGATTTACATGAAGATACTTCTAAAGAAATATAAGATTTTTTTAATAGCATATTTAATATTCTTTGTAGCAGTATGTATAATATGCGTCAAAAGAGTAAATTATAGTATAACAACAACCGGTGATATTACTAATGTAAATAGCTTTATTAGTATAGAAAATGAATATGAGGAAACTGGTAGTTTAAATTCTATTTTCGTCTATTCAAAGGATAATGCAACGGTGTTTCAGCATTTAGTTGCGAGCTTAGATAATAATGCCTCAATTAGTAAGCTTAATACTAATTACTCATCATTTACAGATAAGGAAATATATAAAATGGGTGTTATTCAAAAGAATCAATCAATTGAGGCATCTATTATTTTAGCCTATACTAAAGCAAAAGAAATCGATAGTAGTATTAATGTTAGCTATCAATATAATGGGTTAATTGTATATTATTATCTAAAGGGCTATTCACAATTTCAAATGGGTGATATTATCCTTAAAATAGGGGATGTTGACATATCTAATGAAACAGCCTTTAGAGAGTCCTATAAAAACATGGTTTTAGGTACTAAAGTTAGAGTGTTAAGAAATAGTGAAATTATAGATTTAACTATTGATGAATATAGTACTTATAATAGAGTTTTAGTATATGATAAATATAATATTGATTACGAAGCCACTACACCTAAAATTGATGTAGGTAAAATAACCTCAGTAGGTCCTAGTGCTGGATTACTTCAAACCTTAAGTATTTATAATAAGCTAGTACAACAAGATGTTACAAAGGGAAAAATTATTTGTGGTACAGGAACAATTGATACAAGTAGCAATGTAGGAAAAATTGGTGGTATAGAACAAAAACTTATCGCTGCATTTAAAAACAAATGTCAAATATTTTTATGTCCAGAGGATAATTATGAGGATGCATACAAAAAATATAGCTCATTAAGAGGTAATAGTCGTATGAAGCTTTATTCGATAAGAACCTTTGAGGAGGCCTTGGAGGTGCTTAATAATGCTTAAGAAATATAGTGCTTTAATGAATGATATTTATTCAAATATAAGAAGAAAAGAAAGATTTATGGCTAACCTATCAAGCTTATTGCTAGCATTTTTTATTGTATTTCCATTTTTTCTTATGACAGGTGAATTACTAGAAATATACTATGAATTACAAGTTTTACTTATGATTGTTTTATGTATATTAACATTTGTATTTTTTATAATATATACTAAATTTTTAATAGATATATATTGTAAAAAAATAGAAAATAGAGAAAAATCAAGCTTTAAATATTTATATATATATAATATGATTTATCCAATAGTTTTTACTATTTGTGAAATAATTAGCTATTTTTGTATAAAGTAAGGAGGAAATTTCATGTGGATTTCATTTATTATCGCAAGTGCAATAGTATTATTTGATCAAATTACAAAATTAATAACTGAAATATCTTTTAATATGGGAGAGACAAAACCCTTAATTGGAAATTTCTTATATTTAACAAAGGTATATAATACAGGAGCTGCATGGAGTTCATTTAGTAATAATACAGTGTTTTTATGCGTAATTAGTCTTGTGGCATCTGTAATATTTACTATGCTAATTATTAATACTGTTAAATCATTTAAGAAAATGAAGCTATATACTATTTCTATGGGCTTCATACTTGGTGGTACTGTTGGAAATTTATTTGATAGATTTTTAACTGCTATTAATTTAAGAGAAGGAGTAGTTGATATGATTGGTGTTAATTTTGCATCATATAGCTTTCCTGTCTTTAATGTTGCTGATTCATTTTTAGTAGTAGGTGTTATTTTATTATTAATTGATGTTATTTTCTTTATGGATAAAAGAAAGGGAGACGTAAATGATAAATAAGTATATAATTGATGATTCCTTAAAAGGAATAAGACTAGATAAGGCGTTAAAATCCCTTAATAATGATATGTCTAGGACATTACTTAGTAATTTAATAGCCAGTGGAAATGTTAAGGTTAATAATAAGGTTTCAAAGCCTTCCTATATTACTAATTTAGGTGATGAAATAACTGTTGAAATTGAAGAAGCGAAGGAAACTACATTAGAGGCTCAAAATCTTAATTTAAATATTGTTTATGAGGATAATGATGTGGCGGTAGTTGATAAGCCTACTGGGCTTGTTGTTCATCCTGCAGCAGGAAACAAGGATAACACCCTTGTAAATGGTCTATTATATGAGCTTGATGATTTTAGTGGAATTAAGGGAGAAATTAGACCAGGAATCGTTCACAGAATTGATAAGGATACCTCAGGACTTTTAATGATTGCTAAAAATGATATGGCAATGGAAAATTTATCAGAACAATTAAAAAATCACACAGTAAATAGATTATATGTTGGCTTAGCTTGTGGTGTAATTGAAGAGGCTAAGGGAAGAATAGATGCTCCAATTGGCAGAGATCCTAGTGACAGAAAAAAGATGGCAGTAGTCAAGGATGGAAAAAAAGCTATTACCAATTTTAGAGTTTTAGAAAGATATAAAAAATTTACCTTAGTTGAGTTTAAGCTTGAAACCGGAAGAACTCATCAAATTAGAGTTCATATGAAATATATTGGGCATCCTCTAGTAGGTGATATTCAATATGGACCTAAAAAATTAATTAGTGAAACTGGACAATATCTCCATGCTAAAACATTAGGATTTATACATCCTACAACTAAGGAATATATGGAGTTTAATAGTGAATTACCTTCATATTTTAAAGAATATTTGGCTACATTAGAAAAATAGAAGATTAATTAAATTAATCTTCTATTTTTTGTTATTATTCGATTTAGTCTTAATATATTATTATGATTAATATTATTAGTTTTTATAGTATTATGCTTTATATTTTTAATGTTTGCTTCTAATATATTATGACTTATTTTTTTATCCTTATTATAATTTAAAAACTCATTATGAATTTCTACTCTTAATTTCTTATGTTCTTTTTTACATTCTAAAGGTATATAGTAAAAGCTATTATTAAGAGCTTGATTTTTAGTATTAAATTCATCATTTAAGGCATTCTTTTTATTAATATAGTATGTTGTTAATGATTGGTTTTGATTAGCATTTTTCTTATTTAAATCACTGATTTTTTTATTAACATTTTTTAAATTATAATTAGCATTAAGTGAAGTAGATATTATTCTTGAATAATATAAATTATATAATGAAGCAATATTATCATCGATATTATCACATTTTTCTTTATATTCGCTTTTTTTATTTTCAGTAAGTCTTAAATATTTTTCTATTATTTCATTACCCTTTTTATTATTATCCTTCACACTATTATTATACGAATCATTTTCAATATCAATTCGTTTTTTTAAATCAAAAATTCGATTATTATAATCATTAGTTATTACCTTAAGGTTATTGTTATAATATATTTGATTTGTTTTATTAAGCTTAGTATTTTTCTTTTTAACATTTTGACTTAAATTTTCAATAACAGAATAATAATCTTTAATAATTTGAGACATATCATGAATAAATTGTTTAGAATTAGCAAACGAAGCTTCTTTATAAATAATAAATTCTTCTTTATTTTTAGAATAATTTAAATTAATAAAATACTTTTTTAAATTATCAAAGAAGAAGGCTATATCCTCTTCAGCTTTAAATAAAATGCTAGATTCCTCTTCTTGAGTTCTTTGGATTTTACGTTTTTTCTTCATAAGCTCATAATTATAGGAAGCGATAATTCGGGGAATAGAATTTAATTCCTTTTTAAACTCTTCAATTAAAATTTCATTTTTATCAATTAATTTACGATATCTTTTTATTTCGGCCTTAATACTATAAATAGCTTTTTTATAGGTGATTTTATCTATTTCACCCTTCTTAAATTCTTGGATAGAATTAGTTAACTCACTTTCTTTATTAGCTATATTTCTATAAAATTCCCTTAAAGCACTATTATAGTTATCAATAGTAACCTGTAAATTATTCTTTTTATAATTGATGGCCTTGCAGTCATTTTCAAATTTTACATTTGTAGACTCAAGTAAAGAAGTATATTTAGATCCTGTTTCATAATTAATTTGATCATTTAGTATATATATAATATTACTTTTTGAACAATCAATTATTTCTCTAGAAATATTATTAATATTTTTATAAAGACTATTAATAAAGCTCATTTCATTTTCAGAAGATATATTAATAAATTCTTTATTTATGAAATATAAGAAGTTGACAATATAAAATAATACTGATTTACAAAAATTAAATTCATTTATTATTAATATTTTTCTATAGTTGAAGCAATCATAGAAATTTTTTGCCTTTAACTTAGAAATAGAATCATTATGTTGTAATGACTGTTTCTTTTTATTATAATCTTCATTAATAATAGCTTCATCAATTTCTGTTGAATAGCTTTTTTTATTATGATTATAATCTATTTCTGAACGTTTAATATTTAAATCGAGTAAAGCATTGCGCCTATCTCTATTTATGAAGGCTAGTGATTCCTGATGAGCAAAAATAACATTTTCTTTATTTGATAATTGTTCTAACTTTTTAATATTATGAGTAGATAAAAATTTATTTTTTTCTATTTCAAGTAATGCATTTATATTATTTTTTTCAAGGATAAGATCTAATTGATTCTTATTATTAATACATACCTGATTTTCTATTTCATTTGTATATTTAATTTCATCCTCAATAAGTGCTATTTCAAGAAGGATTTTTTCTTTTGTTATAAATAGTTCACTTTGTTTAATCTTATATTCTTTCATAATATCTAATTTTTCATTATCATAGGAATTACGAAGCTCCATTATTTTAAAATTAGATTCCTTAGTGATTTTTTCCATACTGTAGTCAAAATTAAGCTTAAGAATAGAATAATTATTATTAGCCGTTGTTTTAGCCATTTCCATAAGATGTTTATTTTTAGAAAGCTCATTATTTTTTATAGATTCTAAAATAATTTTTTTTCTTTGTAGTTCAAATAATTTTTTTCTATGATGGCTATTAATATAATTTAAAACCTTATTTAAATTTCTTTTTAGAACTATTTTCTTTTTATTTAGAACTTTTATTTCTTCATAATAATTTTTTTTATTTGAATAATATGAATTTAAAATTTTATTAATTTTAAATAGTTCAAAATAGTATTCTTTAGTAAAATAATTAATATGTCTTTTAGTGTTTTTATTTAATAATTCTATACTAGTATTATTTTTTTCAATATTAGTAATGAATTCCTTTATTATTTTTGATTTGTCATTATTAAGGTTTGTTTCATTTTCATTTTCTTCCTCAATAAGACCCTGATGTTCTAAATCATACTGGTTGGTATTTAAATTTTTACTAAGAGTTAAATTTTTATTTAGATTAATAACCTTATTATTGAATAAGGTCTCAATATGCATTATTTTTTTTTCATATTCATTTTTTAAAAGAAGTAGTTCATCTTCATTTAAAGCTAATAATTTTTTTTGCTCATCTAATTTTTTGTTTAGGCTATTAATTATATCATCATTAGCCTTATTATATCTAAACATAAATTTATTATTTGAGGCTGTGGTTTGTTGATTATCATTTTCTAGCTTTGATAGAAAGGTATTTACAATGTTATAATACCTTTTATTAATGCTTTTCTTATATAATTCATATTCACCAAGTATTTTATTTCTATTTAATATATGATTATAAATTAATGGGTTAGTAGAAGAAGTTGTGTTAGCTTGTTCTTCCTTAAATCTTGTTATTTTTAGAGCTTTATTAGCCTGTTCTGAATTTATTTTTTCTTTAATTTCATTAATTTGATTAATAGAAGCATTAGTGATTTTATTAATACTTTTATCGTAATCATCTCGTAAGGAGGCAGCCTTAGATAGATAATTTTCATATTCTTCTTTAAGGGCATTTTCATTAAAAATATAGGTTTTATGATAGCTGCTATATTCTTTATTACAAGATGCTAGTAATAAATTTAATTCACTAATGATTTTGTTTTCTTTAGCTGGTATATTATATTTTTTTATTAATTCATAGGTATTTTTATTTAATTTATCAATTAAATCTTTATAACTATTCATAATACACCTCCTAGAAAACAATATAATTATATTATATAATTATTTAAGTGATTAGTCAAAAAAAAGGAGGTATGAAAATATGGCATTTTGTCAAATATGTAATGGTAGACTAAAAATGGTTTTAATTAATCATGAGAATTGTTTTTTTTGTACTAATTGTGAGGTTTTAACTAAGATAAATATACCTTCAATAGAAGAAGAAAAAAATAGATATGATAAGCATATTGTAGATGATAAATATTATGAATATATGAAAAAGATTTATGAAAGTATTAGACCATACTTAAATAAAGGTAATACCTTAGATTTTGGATGTGGTAAGGTAGAAGCATTAAAAAATATTATGGATAGTAGTTTATATAATGTTATTTCATATGATAAGATATATTTTAATAATGAATATTGCAATAAATTATATGATAATATTATTATGATTGAGGTTATTGAGCATATAAATAATTTTTACGATACTATTAAGGAGTTAAAGAAAATTTTAAATGTTAAGGGAAGGATTATTATTAATACTAATTTACATAATAATAATTTTCTTAATTGGTGGTATTTTAGAGATAAAACTCATATAGCTTTTTTTAATCAGAAATCATTTATAAATATTGCCGCATCTTTAAATTTAAAAATTGTTGTTATAAAAGGTAATTTAATTGTTTTAGAGTCATAAGATATATTAGGTGATTATAATGGTTATACATATAGTTAGAATGAATGAAACTATTGATGAAATAATTGATAACTATCATATAACTCTTGATGATTTAAAAATGGAAAATAGACATATTACTGATTTTTTAAATATAGCACCAGGAACAAAGCTTAGAATAACTCCTATTACCTTAGAAACTATCCAAATACTTGATACCTCAGAACCACTGGTATTAAATAATCAAAATGATCCTAAAATATTTGATGAGGGTACAAGTGAAGAGGATACAAAAAATTTGGAAAAAGAAGAGGAAAGTATAAAAAAATATAAGCCTGGTATAAGATATGTTAATCCTCCTAGATATAATCGATATAGAAGATAAATTTAATAAATTATTTTACAAAATATTGGCTCATTTGTGGTCAATTTTTTTGTTATATGATATAATCTTTTTGGGTGTATTATAATGTATGAATATATAATTGGCAATGTAACTAAAATAAATCCTAAATATATAGTGTTGGAAAATAACGAGATAGGGTATATCCTAATAGTTAGTAATCCTTATAGCTTTAAGCTTGATACTAAAATGAAGGTATACACATATCAATATGTTAGAGAGGATATTAATGATTTATATGGATTTATTACCGAGGAAGAAAAAAATCTTTTCATAAAATTAATTGGAGTAAATGGAATAGGACCTAAAAGTGCCTTAAGTATATTAGCTTGTGGTAGGGTTAAGGATGTATTAGAGGCTATTGAGTCAAGAAATGATGCATATTTAAGAAAGTTTCCAGGAATAGGACCTAAGGCTAGTCAACAAATTATTCTTGATTTGAAGGGAAAAATTAGTTTTGATGAGGTTAAGGATATTTCCTTAAATAGTCAAAAGCTAGTTGATTGTGAGGAGGCCTTGGTATCTTTAGGATATGCTAAAAAGGATGTAACTAAAGCCTTACAAAAGATTGATATGGATAAAGATGAGGGATTAATAATTAAAGAAGCATTACAATTATTAATAAAATAGTAGGTGATGAATTTTATGGATAGAATAGTGACCCCAAATGAAATTAATAATGAAGATGAGGTTATGTCATTAAGGCCACTTAGGCTCAGTGAATATATAGGACAGCAAAATGCTAAGGAGATGCTAGAGGTTTATATTAAGGCAGCTTTAAGTCGTAATGAGGTATTAGATCATACGCTTTTATATGGACCACCAGGACTTGGAAAAACTACCTTAGCTCAAATAATAGCTAATGAAATGGGTGGAAATATTAAAACAATATCAGGACCTGCTATTGAAAAAACAGGTGACCTTGCAGCTGTGCTTACCCAGCTTGAACCTGGCGATGTTTTATTTATTGATGAAATACATAGGATGCCTAGATTTATAGAAGAAACCCTATATAGTGCAATGGAGGATTTTACCTTAGATATAATGGTAGGCTCTGATGCCCAAGCGAAAAGTATTAGGGTTGATATTTCACCATTTACCTTAGTAGGTGCAACAACAAGATATGGAGATTTATCTTCTCCTCTTAGAGATAGATTTGGGGTTGTTTTACGACTTGAATACTATAGTATAGAGGAGCTTAAAGATATTGCCTTAAGAACTTCAAAGGTATATGATGCCTATATTGATGATGATGCAGCTTTAGAATTAGCTTTAAGAAGCCGTGGAACTCCAAGAATTGTTAATAGGTTATTTAGAAGAGTTAGAGACTTTGCATCAGTGCTTGGAAATGGTGATATCACTCTTGATATTACAAAGCATGCATTAGATAAGCTTAATATTGATGATAAGGGATTAGATTTTACTGATCATAAGTATTTAGAAATCTTAATTGATCAGTTTAATGGAGGCCCAGTTGGACTAGAGACCCTTGCGGCTTCGATTGGAGAGGAGCCAACTACCCTAGAGGATGTATATGAACCATATTTATTGCAAGAGGGGTATATATCTAGAACATTAAGAGGTAGAGTTGCCAATAAAAAGGCATATATCCATTTGAAGAAGTCATATTTGAAAGGACTGTTTGAATGAAAACTGATGATTTTGATTACTATTTACCACAAGAGCTTATTGCTCAAACACCGCTTAAGGATAGAAGCGCATCAAGGCTTCTTGTTTTAGATAAGGAAACTGGTAAAATAGAACATAAGATTTTTAAAGATATTGTAGATATGTTTGATGAAAATGATGTCTTAGTATTTAATAATTCGAGGGTTATTCCTGCAAGACTTTTTGGAGTTAAGGAGGATACTCATGCTCATATTGAATTATTGTTATTAAAAAACGAAGGCGATATATGGGAAACCCTAACTAAGCCAGCAAGAAGAATTAGTGTTGGTAGTGTCGTATCATTTGGTGATGGGATTTTGAAGGCTTTGTGTGTTGAGGTCTTAGATGATGGGATACGTAGATTTAAAATGATTTATGAGGGTATATTTCTAGAGATTTTAGATAAGCTTGGAGAAATGCCACTTCCACCATATATACATGAGCATTTAGAGGATAAGGAAAGATATCAAACGGTTTATTCTCGCCTTCCTGGTAGCGCAGCTGCCCCAACGGCAGGCTTACATTTTACTAATGAAATATTAGATGCATTAAGAAAAAAAGGTGTTAAGGAATACTTTATTACTTTGCATGTTGGACTTGGTACCTTTAGACCGGTAAGTGTAAGTGATGTAACAAATCATAAAATGCATAGTGAGTTTTATCAAATAGATGAAGAAACTGCAGACGGCTTAAATGAAGCTATAAGAAGTGGAAAAAGAATTGTAAGTGTTGGTACAACTACTACTCGTACCCTTGAAAGTGCATATGATAATGGCTTTAAGGCAACAAGTGGATGGACAGATATCTTTATTTATCCTGGGTATAAGTTTAAATGTATAGGAGCACAAATTACCAATTTCCACTTACCTAAATCGACACTTATAATGTTGGTTAGTGCTTTTGCAGGAAAGGAAAATATAATGAAGGCATATAATGAGGCGGTTAAAGAAAAATATCGTTTTTTCTCATTTGGAGATAGTATGCTTATAAAATAAGAAGGAGTAAATTATGAAAAATTATAATGAGTTTTTAAATGATGCCAATCCAAGAATTGAATTGGTTATAAAGGATATGGGTAAGATGGAGCTAGAGTTAATGCCAGAATGTGCGCCTATTACGGTAGAAAATTTCTTGACATTAGTTGAAAAAAAATTTTATGACGGAATAACCTTCCATAGAGTAATAAAGGATTTTATGATTCAAGGTGGAGATCCTACTGCTACAGGAATGGGTGGAAGTGATCAAAAGATTAAAGGTGAATTTAGAAGTAATGGAGTAAAAAATGACCTATCTCATAATAGAGGTGTTATTTCAATGGCTCGTACTAGTATGCCAAATTCAGCCTCAAGTCAATTTTTTATCTGTCATAAGGATGCTTTGTTTTTAGATGGATCATACGCAGCTTTTGGTGTCGTAGTAAAGGAAATTGAAGTAGTTGATATGGTAGCCACTACAAAAACAGATTCATCTGATAAACCAATTAATGATGTTGTTATTGAAACAATAAGAAGAATAAGATAATATGATTACTACACAAAATTTAAAAATAAAGAAAACTACTTTAGATGATATAGATAATTATTATTCTATTTCATCTGATAGTAATATTATGTATTTTTGGCCTTTAGAATATAATACTAATAAAAATGAATTAGTAAATAGTCTTAGTGATAATAAAAAGGTCTTATTTAGCGTTTATTTAAAAAATAATAATGAATATGTTGGTCAAGTTAATTATGATATTATAAGTACCCTAAATGAATATAAGCTATGTGATTTAAAATTCTTTTTTAAAAAGAATGAATATATAGTAGAGGCATTAAATGCAATACTTGAGTTTATGATTTTACATGATTATTGTATTAAGGTTATCACTAATCTATTAACACTTAATGAAGTAAGTATAAAAGCTTTATTAAAATGTGGCTTTGTATTAGATAAAAAGCAAGAGGCCTTATTTGATAATAAAAATACCTTTATAGATACTTATAAAATAACAAAGCCTATTTTTATAAAAAAGCAAGGAGGAAAATAAATGGCTGCGATTACATATGAGCTAAAGCATGTTTGTGCTCAAACTGGCGCAAGATATGGAATTTTGCATACTCCACATGGCGATTTTGAAACACCGCTATTTATGCCTGTTGGCACTCAAGCTACAGTTAAAACCCTAACACCAGAGGAAACAATGGAGGTTAGCGATGGTTTAATCCTAGGTAATACCTATCATTTATGGCTTGAACCTGGTGATGATGTAGTTAAAAAGCACGGAGGAATTAGAGGCTTTATGAAATGGAATGGAGCCTTGCTTACTGATAGTGGAGGATTTCAGGTATTTAGTCTTTCAAATATTAGAAAAATAACTGAAGAGGGTGTATATTTCCGTCATCATAAATCAGGAAGTAAGTTATTTATGTCTCCTGAGGATTCAATTCACGTTCAAAATAATTTAGGAGCAGATATTATTATGAGCTTTGATGAATGTCCTCCATTTCATAGTGGATATGATTATATGAAGCAATCGGTAGAAAGAACGATAAGATGGGCAAAAAGAGGTAAGGATGCCCATCAAAATCCAGATACTCAAGCTTTGTTTGGGATTGTACAGGGTGGACCCTTTAAGGACCTGCGAGCACATTGTCTTGAGGAGCTTAAAAAA
The DNA here is from genome assembly GCA_051874255.1 of Anaeroplasmataceae bacterium. GTDB lineage: Bacteria > Bacillota_I > Bacilli_A > Acholeplasmatales > Anaeroplasmataceae > UBA3206. The sequence continues at coordinate 2,577 of JBJEFR010000096.1, read as the reverse complement.
ATTGATTTTCCTGGATATTCTATTGGAGGATTAAGTGTTGGTGAATCAAAAGAGGAAATGTATGAAATGCTTGAATATCTTAAGGATATTATGCCTGTTGATAAGCCTCGTTATTTAATGGGAGTAGGTAGTCCCGATGATTTAGTAGTAGGTGCTATGAATGGAATAGATATGTTTGATTGTGTATTACCTACAAGAATAGCAAGGCACGGTAGTGCTATGACATCTAAGGGAAAGGTAGTTATAAAAAATGCCTGTTATAAAGAGGATATGTCACCCCTTGATGAAAAATGTGATTGCTATTGCTGTAAGAACTATACAAGAAGCTATATTAACCATTTATATAAAGCCGAGGAGCTATTAGGACCTAGACTAGTAACAACTCATAATTTATATTTTTTAAAAAATTTAATGTCACAAATAAGACAAGCGATTAAAGAAGATAGACTAGGTGATTTTAAAGAGGCATTCTTTAAAGAATATGGATATAGTAAGTAAAGGAGAGAAGAAATATGCTATTTGATGATTTAAAGAAGGAAAATATGCAAGCAATGAAGGAAAAAAATGCTATGAAGCGTGGAATTTTACCTGTTGTTATCAATAAGGTAATGCTTGCGGGAATTGAGCTTAAGGCTTCAGGAAAAGAGCTTAAGGATGAGGATGTATTGCAAATAATCTCTAAAACTATGAAGGAGCTTAAAGATGAGGCTACTACCTTTAAGGATGCTAATCGTATGGAGAAATATGAGGAGCTAATGAATCAAAGAAATTATTTAGAGGGATTTTTACCTAAGCAATTAACACGTGAGGAAATTAAGGATATAATTTCTAAATTAGATGATAAATCAATTCCATCAGTAATGAAGCATTTTAAAGCAAATTATAGTGGAAAATGTGATATGAAATTAGTAAATGAGCTTGCAAAAGAGGCATAAATAGAATTAGGATTATTTTGTGATGAAATAATCCTTTTTTTATAAAAAAAATTCATTACATATTTCTACTTTAATTGACTTTAAAGTATTTTCTATATATACTATATATAGAATGGATTTTTAGGGGTATAAGGGGGAAATAATCATGGAGATAAGATTCGGTATTGACCTTGGATATTCAAAATGCAAGGTCTCTTTTTCATATATCGTAAATAAAATAATAAAAAGTGAAATTTTAGAGGTTTATGAATCTAAAACAGGTGTTTCTTCAATAGCATATTATGATGAACAAAATGATTTATGGCTTTTTGGAGATGAGGCACTAAAAAATGCCAATGATTCTAGAAAACCAATTATAAGAATCAAAGAAATATTAGATAATTGTCATACTACTCTATTTAATAGTAAATCATTTTATAATAAGGATTGTGACTATGAATTCAAATCAAAAACCTTTACTCAAAGGGATGTTTTAAATGAATTTGTACGATATTTAACAAAGGGAATAATAGCAGCAGTAGCTAAGAAACAAGGCTTTACTATTACGAACAAGATTGTTTTAACATATCCAGTTAATGTAACTAATGAATACAAAATGCATTTAAAGAAAATTTTTGAAGATAATGGCTTTATTGTTCATAGAATGCTTCCAGAGCCAGTTGCTGCCGCAATCTCAACAATGAATTTATTAAATGAAAATAATATACCTAATATTTTAGTTGTAGATATGGGTGCGGATACCTGTGATATAGCTTCCTTAGAGCATACAGTTAACAGGCTAAGTGCTAATAAAATTGAAAATATTCATATTGGTGGAAATGATTTTGATAAGGGTATATATAATTTTGTATTAAGAAAAGTTTTTGACGCAACCAAGGGAGAAAACCTAACAAACTATCAAAGATTTAATCTTTTAGAGTTATGCAAGGAGGCTAAACACTATATTTCAGATATGGGGATGGCTGTCATAGAATATGAGGGATTTGCTAAAATATCAGTTTTGCTTGAGACAAGCGATTTTCAGGATATCATTGATAAGGATATTAAAAGTATTTCACAATTAGTGGCTGATTATTTAGATCCAATGAAAAAGGATTATATTCTATTTACAGGTGGATGTGCTAAATCAGATGTAATTATGAAAAAACTAAAAGCACAAATCTCAAATAAAAATATTGGGCTTTTAAAAGTAGATGATCCTATTTTTACAACATCTATTGGAGCTTCAATGGAAGCTTTTGATTATTATAAAACTGTTTCCGTTTCACCACAAAGCTATGGAGTTTTAGCCTATGATAAGAATAAAAATGCCAGCTTTATGTCAACTTTAGTTAAAAAAAATACACCTTTGCCTTGTGTCTTTAAAAAGGTATATAATACTAACTCTGTAGGACAAAGAAGAATTGATTTACATGTTTTAGAATCATCAAATACTGCGCTTAGAATAGATGATTTATCTAAAACTAATGAGGTTGGAAATGCAGTTATGCTTTTATCTAGAGCATCGATGCTTCATACAGAGCCAGTTGAATTAGAAATATCGATTGATAATAATGGTGTTGCGACCATTAGCGCAACCTCCAAATATGGAGATAGAGCTAAAATTGTAATATCAAATAGGGAAGGATAGTGGGTATAATGA
>JBJEFR010000095.1:0-24221 GCA_051874255.1 Anaeroplasmataceae bacterium | reverse complement strand
TAGATAAAGTAGATATATATGGATATCTAATGGATGGGTATAGAATAGATATGGGTAGTAGACAGAATTTAAATCCCTATTGACATACTAGGAATTAAAGAGTATTCTATAAGGGTAATTTCTAGCATTGTAGTAGGAAATAGAAAAAGGTTGTGATTATATGAAGTTTGAAACATTATGCTTACATGCTGATAATAACATTAAAGATGAATGGGGAGGACTTACAATGCCTATTTGTCAGTCAGCCTCATTTGTACATAAAAGTGTGGAAGAACAAGGAGAATATAGCTATTCAAGATTATCTAATCCAACAAGAAATCATCTTGAGAATACTATATGTGCCTTAGAGAAAGGAAAAAAAGCATATGCTTTTTCAACAGGTATGGCTGCAATCACAGCTGTTATGAAGCTATTTAAGCCTAATAGCCATATTATTGCTACTAAGGATTTATATGGAGGAGCATTAAGACTTTTTAATAATGTTTGTATTAATGAGGGTATATCATTTGATTTTATTGATACAAATATTTCTAATATAAAAAAATATATTAAGAATAATACCAAGGCTATTTATATTGAAACACCATCAAATCCTCTTATGATGGTAACTGATATTAAGGCTATTAGTGAATATGCTCATAGCTTAGGAATAAAGGTTATTGTTGATAATACCTTTTTAACTCCATATTTTCAACGTCCATTAGAGCTTGGTGCCGATATTGTTATTCATAGTGGTACTAAGTATTTAGGAGGACATAATGATACTCTTGCAGGGTTTGTAGTTTGTAAGAGCGAAGAGGATAGCACTAATTTAGGGTATATATATAAAACAATAGGATCATGCTTATCACCTTTTGATAGCTTTTTAATTGAAAGAGGTATTAAGACACTACCTATTAGAATGGATAGGATTAATTATAATGCTTCTATTTTAGCTAATTTTTTAGCTAATCATCCAAGAGTTGTTAAGGTTTACTATGTTGGATTATCACAAAGAGATGATTATGAAATATCTATAAAACAATCAAGTGGCTTTGGAGGTATGATTTCATTTGAGGTTGAATCAGAAAAATTAGCTAGGCAGGTATTACGTGAGATTAAAATATTTCAATATGCTGAATCACTAGGAGGAGTAGATTCATTAATTACATATCCAATGCTACAAACTCATGCTGATGTTCCTCGCGAGGAAAGAGAAGCAAGAGGAATTAATGATAGATTTTTAAGAATGTCAGTTGGTATTGAAAATATTGATGACTTAATTAATGATATTAAGGAGGCTCTTAGATATGTATGATTTTGATATTGAAATAAATAGATATAACACTAATAGTCTAAAATATGATTTTAAAAAACAAAGAGGTCTTCCTAATGATGTTATTCCCCTATGGGTTGCGGATATGGATTTTCAAGTTGCAGATGAGATAAAAAAGGCTATTATTGAAAAGGCAGAGCATGGTATTTTTGGATATTCTGAACCATTAGATGATTATTTTGAAGCCTTTAATAATTGGTTTTATAAGCATCATGGATGGAAGGCAGAGCCTAGTAAGATAGTATTAACCTGTGGAGTTGTTTTTGCTTTAGCTACAGCTATTAATACGTTAACTAATAAAAATGATAGTGTTATTATAAATAATCCGGTATATTATCCCTTTTCAGAGGTAATATTAGATAATGAAAGGAAATTAATATCATCTGATTTAGTAAATAATAATGGACATTATGAAATAGATTTTAAGGATTTTGAGAAAAAAATTATTAATAATAATGTTAAATTATTTATTTTATGTAATCCCCATAATCCTGTAGGTAGAGTATGGAAAAAAAGTGAATTAGATAAACTAATCGAAATATGTATTAGACATAATGTATTTATTATTAGTGATGAAATACATTGTGATTTTACTTTTGAAAACAATAAGCATATAAGTCTTGCAACATATGGTGAGAATATATTAAATAATTCTATAATATGCACGTCAGCTAGTAAAACATTTAATTTAGCTGGATTACATAATGCTAATATTTATATATATAATGACAGGATAAGAAATAAATTTATACATGAACTTAATAGGAATGGCTATTCTCAATCTAATGTTATGGGAATTGTAGCATCAGAGGCAGCATATACCTATGGAGAAGAGTGGTATAAAGAGGTAAAGGAATATATCTATAATAACTATAAGTATGCTTTAGATTTTATTAATAATAATATACCAAAGGCTAAGGTTATAAAGCTAGAAGGTACTTATCTTTTATGGATTGATTTAAGAGATTTAAATTTAGGAAAAAAAGAATTAAAAGACTTTATTATAAATGAAGCTCATTTATGGGTTGATATGGGAGACATATTTGGTTCATCAGGAAGTGGATTTATAAGAATAAATATTGCAACAAATTTAAGTATTATAAAAAAGGCTCTTAATAATTTAAAGAAAGCTATTTTAAAATTATAAAAAGAATATACTTTAGGAGATATAAATATGAAGGTTATTTTAGGATTATCTGGTGGTGTTGATTCATCAGTAGCATTAAAATTATTGCAGGATGATGGATATGATGTAGAGGCCTTATTTATGAGGAATTGGGATTCCGCTATAAATAATGATGTATTGGGTAATCCCACTATTAATAACGATGTTTGTCCTCAAGAGGTTGATTATCAGGATGCCATTAAAGTTTGTAACCAGCTTGGTGTAAAATTAAATAGAGTAGATTTTATAAAGGAATATTGGGACTATGTATTTAAGTATTTTATAGAGGAGTATGAAAAGGGTAGAACTCCTAATCCTGATATTATGTGTAATAAATATATTAAGTTTAATTTCTTTTTAAAGCATGCTATGAAATTAGGTGCTGATTATATTGCGATGGGGCATTATGCAAGAGTAAGACATGATAAGGATAAAAGCTATTTATTAAGGGCTATAGATACTAATAAGGATCAAACATATTTTTTATGTATGATAACTCAAGAGGAGCTTAGAAAAACATTGTTTCCTATTGGAGATTTAACAAAGCCTATGGTAAGACAAATTGCTAGAGAGAATAATTTATATACTGCAAGTAAAAAGGATTCTACAGGTATATGCTTTATTGGGGAAAGAAATTTTAAGGAGTTTTTAAAAAATTATTTACCAGCAAGACCTGGTAAAATAGTTACAACTGATTCTAAATATATTGGTAATCATGATGGCTTAATGTATTATACGATTGGCCAAAGAAAAGGTCTTGGTATAGGAGGAAACAAAGAATATAAAAATGAATCATGGTTTGTATGTGGTAAGGACTTAGAAAAAAATGAGCTTATTGTAAGTCAAGGACATGATTCAATATATTTATTATCTAATAAATGTGTTGCATCAGATTGTAATTGGATAACTGATATACCATTAGATAATAAAGAATATCAAGCTAAATTTAGATATAGATCTAAGGATGTGCCAGTTACTATAAAAAAATTACCTAATAATAAAATAGAGGTATATTATCCTAGTGGAGCATCCTCTGTTACTCCAGGACAGGCAGTAGTTTTATATGATAATGAAATATGCTTAGGAGGAGCTATTATTTCTTCTGTATATTATAATGATGAAAAAAGAAAATATTAATATATATTTCAACATTATTTTTACCTTACTATTAATATAATAATGGTAAGGTGATTCGTGTGAAAATAGAAATAGAGGGATGTAAGAGATTAGATGGTACTATATCGGTATCAGGATCAAAAAATAGTGCTTTACCAATAATAGCTGCATCATTATTATCAAAAAGTAAGGTAGTATTAAAAAATATACCTCACATTAGTGATGTATATGATATGTTAAAAATATCTGAATTATTTGATGTTAAATGGAGTTTAAATAACCATATATTACAAATTGATGCAACTAATATTAGATATCATGATTTAGATAGCGATGAGGTAAAAAAAATAAGAGGTAGTTATTATTATATTCCTATTATGTTATCATTATTTAAGCATTCTAAAATGATAGAATGTGGTGGATGTAGATTAGGAAGAAGACCAATTGACCTACATTTATATGCATTTGAAAAAATGGGATGTGTTATTAATGAGAGAAAAGAATTTTATGATATATCCTATTTAGATTTAAAAAATACCTTTGTTTTATTTAGACATAAGAGCGTTGGAGCTACTATTAATACCTTGTTGTTATCTATGAGTACAGATTATACTATAATTATTAATCCTAGTGTAGAGCCTGAGGTTATGGATTTAGTTTGTTTTTTAAGAAAATTAGGCAGAAGTATTTTTATTTATAAAGGTATGATGGTTTCTTGTAAAAGTAAAAAAAAGGAAATGCTAGAACATACAATTATATCAGATAGAATAGAAGCTACAACCTATATGCTTATAGGGGCTTTAGCTGGTAGTATAAAGGTTATTAATGTTAATCCTAAGCATTTAAAATCAGAAATTAAGGCAATAAAAAAATTAGGAGCGGGAGTAGTAATTAATAATAATCAGGTATATGTATATAAAAGAAAAATTAAAGGATTAATATTAAAGGCTAAGGAATATCCCAAATTATCTACAGATGTCCAACCTTTATTTTGTGGGGTTTTAGCCTATGCAAATAGCATGAGCAAAATAAGGGATTATGTATTTAAAACAAGATATAGTATTATTGATGAATTACAAATAATGGGTATTAATGCTATTAAGGAAGAATATGGAGTGAAAATATTCCCTGTTAAAAGTTTAAAGGGAAAAAGAGTATATGCTCATGATTTGAGATGTGGTGCAGGATTAATTATAGCTGCATCTATGGCAAAGGGTAAAACTATTATTGAAAATAGTGAGGTTATTGATAGAGGATATGAGAATATAGTATCTAAAATGAAAATGGTTGGATTAAGGATAAAGAAGCTTTCAAAATAGAATAGAGGACTCATCATAGATGAATCCTTTTTTTTGTTTTACAAAAATTTTAATATTTTTTTACACAAATATGTAAGAATTGTTTAAATTGTGAAAATATAATAGAGCTGGTAATAAATAAAATAGAATGGAAGGTAAAAAATTGTGAAGTGTAAAAAAAGAATATTAACAGCTATTATGGCATCTACAATGGTGTTATCGATGGGGATGCTTTCAAGCTGTGAAAACAGTGAAGAAACAAAAATAGTAGATGTATCTATTAGTGATGCAGGGGATGTAATTGTAAATTACTCTAATGGAACAAATAAAAATATTGGAAATATTAAACAAAATGTAACTCCTGGAAGTGATGGTAAGGATGGAATTTCTATTGAAAATGTAAGTATTAATGAATTTGGAAATTTGGTTGTTACTTTATCAAACGGTGAAATAATAGATGGAGGAAATATTAAAGAGCCTAATAAATTATATTTAAATAAATCAGCAGAATTTGATACTGGCTTAACCTCTGAGGATGGTGGTGTTGCTGAAATAGTAAAATATAATAAAGATAATTCTAAAGTATATTTAGTAAATGGTAAAACTCAAACATTGGATATTGTAAAGCTTGGTATTAATCAAAAAAATGAATTAAAGAAGGAATTAGAAACAGTATTTGATGAAAATACTGATAGAATTGATTTCAATAAAATAGTATCAGAAAATAGCTCTGATTTTGAAGAAGGATTTAGTGTTGGAGATATTACAAGTGTAGTAGTTAATACTGATTCTAAATATGTGGCGGTAGCCTTACAGCATACTGATTATGATAAATCTGGAGCTGTTGTGCTAATTGATTATGATGGTAATTATATATCATCATATAAATGCGGAGTACAACCAGATATGATTACATATAATGGTAATCTTATATTAACTGCAGATGAGGGTGAACCTAGAAATGGATATGTTGATGCGGTTGATCCGAAGGGTAGTGTTACCATTATAGATTTAACAAATGGTTTAACTAGTGGTACATCAAAGATTGTAGATTTTACAGCCTTTGATGATAAAAGAGATGATTTAGTTAATAGTGGAGTATTAATAAAAAAGAATACTAATCCATCCTTAGATTTAGAGCCTGAATATATTACAACTAGTGGTAAGTATGCATATGTTTCATTACAAGAGGCAAATGCTATTGCTACATTGAATTTAGAAAGTAAAGAATTTGAGTCAGTATTACCATTAGGATTTAAGGATCATTCAAAAGAAAATAATAAAATAGATATTTTAGATGATGGAATAATAAAGCTTGAAAATCAAAATGTTTATGGTGTATATATGCCAGATGGCATAGATGCATTTACAATTAATGGAGAAACATATATTGCAACAGCTAATGAGGGTGATGCAAGAGAATGGGCTTCTTATTCTGGAATAGATAAAACTAATATAAATGGAACAAAGGTAGAAACACTTAATGTTAATGAGTGGGACGGATTAGATCCTACAAAAACATATATTTTAGGTGGAAGATCATTTTCAATTTTTAAAGCATCAGACATGTCTATGGTATATGATAGTGGTGATTTAATTGAAAGATCAATTGCTTTATCTCCATATTCAGATTACTTCAATTGTAGTAATAATAATACTACCTTAGATTCAAGAAGTAAAAAGAAGGGACCAGAGCCAGAAAGTGTTTTAGTAAGAGAAATAGATAATAGGTATTATTTATTTGTTGGACTTGAAAGAATTGGTGGAATAATGACCTTTGATATTACTGATTTTACTAATGGAAATGTGAGTCTTGAAAGTTATGAAACAACGAGAGATTATTCTTTAGGATTAAGTGGGGATGTAGCACCAGAGGGGTTAGAATTTATCAATAGTATAGATAGTCCTAATGGTAAAAATATTTTAGTTGTTGCCAACGAAAATAGTGGAACAGTATCATTTTATAATATTGAAAATACTAAGGTCTCATACAATATGCATAAAGAATATACTGAAAAGATAGTAAAAACTACTGATCACCTAATAATTTATTCAGCATATGGAAGTGGTGGAAATATTGATGGTGCAGTATCTCATAATTATATTGCAATAAAAAATCCAACAGATGAGGCAATTGATTTATCAGAATACAAGCTTCAATATGCAACGAATGGAAAAACAACAACAGAGTGGTCTTCTTTAGAATTAACAGGGACTATCGAAGCTGGAGAAGTATTTATTATCCGAGGTGCAGATGCTAATGTTACTAATGCAGCATTTAATATTAGTTCATATGATTTAGAGTCTAATACCTTAGTATTAAGTAATAAAGCTTTTTCAATAATGCTTGTTAAAAATGACGATGTTATAGATTCTCTTGGTGTAGATGCAAATAATGCTAATGCTGAAAATTATGAGGGTAGTCCTGTTATAGATATAAGCAAACAAAAGATAGTTATTCGTAAAAATGATAGTGATACTGATAATAATAGTCTCGATTATGAAACTATATCATTTAAAGATTTAACAATAGAGTCTGATCTAGTTATTGAATATCTTTCAAAGCTAGGTTTGTAGTCTTCATCTTTTTCCCTTTTTTAATACGGTTTGTTGAACCGTATTTTCTATTTATTTTAATTAATAAATAATAGTTATTAGCATTGTTTAGAAAAAACGAATATTTTAGCGATAAAAATATTGGAAAAACCGATTTTAAGTGTTAAAATAATATTAGAAAAATCAAATTGTTGAGGTGATTAAATTATGTTTAAGAGAAAAGTTGAAAATATTCTTAATGATTACTATAATGATTTGAACGCTAAAATTGTAATCATAGATGGTGCTAGACAAGTTGGTAAAAGTTTTATTATTAGAGAAACTGCATCAAGTTTTTTTGCGAATTATATTGAAATTGACTTGAAATCAGATTATGAAGGTGAACAGCTTTTTAAAAACATTAGAACCACAAAAGCTTTTTATTTATTAGTTGGTTCTTTGTATGGAGATAAACTTAATTCAATTGATGATACAATTATTTTTTTAGATGAGATTCAATATTATCCACAATTAATTACGTTGCTTAAGGATTTAAAAAAAGAAAATCGTTATCGTTATATAGCAAGTGGATCATTACTGGGAGTAACTCTTAAGCATATATTTATTCCGATGGGATCAATTAATGAAGTGAAAATGTATCCAATGGACTTCGAAGAATTTTTATGGGCAAACAATGTCGGAACTGAGGCCATTGAGTATTTAAAAGATTGCTTTACAAATAGAACAAAGGTTGAAGATTCTATACATAAACATTTCTTATCTTTATTTAAAGATTATTTAATTTGTGGTGGTTTGCCTGATGCAGTCATTGAATATGTCTTAAATAGAAATGTTTTTAAAACAAGAGAAGTTCATTCTCAAATATTTACTTATTATAAAGATGATTGTTCTAAATATGATTTAGAACACAAATTAAAAATATCAAAGGTTTATGATTTATTAATTTCTAATATGGCTAATAAAGTAAAACGAGTCATGTTTAAACGAATTGAAAACAAAGATGATTCAAATTTAGAAAAATATGAGGAAGAATTTGATTATTTAGTTGCCTCTGGTGTATCTAATCAGGCTAACGCTGTAAGTAACCCAGTTTTTCCACTTAACGAATCTACTAGTAAGAACTTAGTTAAATTATATTATAATGATGTAGGAATCCTAACTAATCTATTATATAAAAATAATATAAAGGCAATTTTGGAAAATGATAAAGGAATCAATTTAGGTTCTGTATATGAAACGGTCTGTGCAATGGAATTAATTGCTCATGGACATAAATTGTTTTATTTTGACAGTAAGAAAGTTGGAGAAGTGGATTTTTTAATTAATGATCATAATAATTTAGATGTTCTTCCAATTGAAATAAAATCAGGTAAAGATCAAAATAATTTTCGAGCAATTCCGAAATTAGTAGCCTCAAATGGAAATTATAAGCTTTCTTATGGTTATGTGTTTGGAAATAAAAATGTGGTTGAAATGAAAGATAAGCTTATTATTTTACCAATATATTTTATTATGTTTATATAATTACTATATAGTGATTCTAAAGATATTGGGTATTTTGTTGTGTGCGGCTCTAAACTATCAATTAGGTATAACAATTTATGGGATAATTTAGATGAAATGATAAAAATACTAAGATGTAAAGAAGAATTGAATGAAAATTTAGAAAATATATAGAATAAGAAAAAGGCTATAATATCTATGTATTTTATTTGGTTATTATCTACTTTATTTTTATTAAAAAAAACTTGCAATGAAAAAAAGATTATGATATTATATACAAGAAACTTACTATAGTTTTCAAAAACTATGGCGGAAGGAGTGTAACATATGAAAAACGGAATTCATCCAGATTATAAGAAGGTTACAGTTACTTGTACTACATGCGGAAGTACTTTTGAAACAGGGTCTGTTTTAGACGAGATTCGTGTTGATACTTGTTCAAACTGTCATCCATTCTATACAGGAAAGCAAGCTTTCGTACAAGCTGATGGACGTGTAGAGAAGTTCAACAAGCGTTATAATTTAAACAATAAGTAAAATTTATAGCACTCTTTTGAGTGCTTTTAAATTTATTAAGGAGTTTTTATGGATATTAAGTATATGAAGCTTGCCATAGAAGAAGCTAAGAAGGCGTATAAGCATAATGAGGTGCCAGTAGGCTGTGTAATAGTTTGTGATAATAAGGTTATTGCGAAGGCCTATAACAAAAGAGAGGGTAGTCAAAATAGCTTATATCATGCAGAAATATTATGCATAAATAAGGCATGTAAAAAATTAAAAAGCTGGAGACTTGATGAATGTGATATATATGTTACATTAGAACCATGTCCTATGTGTAGTGGAGCTATTATTCAGTCCAAAATAAAAAATATATATTATGGAGCTAAGGATTATAAAACTGGCTTTGCTGGTGGAAAATTCAATGTATTTGATATTAAGTTTAATTATTCACCTAATGTTATTGGTGGAATAATGGAGGATGAGTGTCAAATTTTAATAAAGGATTTTTTTAAAATGCTTAGAGAAAAATGATTGAAAAAGGTCTTTAACTATGTTAATATATAGTCAAGTCTGTCCAAATGGTAGCGGTGAACCTGGTCAGGATCGGAAGGTAGCAGCCATAAGCTTGCTGCTGTTGTGGATGGACCCTAAATAAAAAAATAAACCTTACATTTGTAAGGCTTTTTTTATACTAAGTAAAATAATAGGATATCGATTGTTGATATCCTATTATTTTTATTAAATTTCTCTAGTATTTTCTTCTAACCATTTTGCTTCATCTTTAGTTAAATATGGAGCTAAGGTATTATAAACAAATTTATGATAATTATTTAACCAAGTACGTTCTTCAGTATTTAAAATATTTGGATCAATTGCATCTAAATCAATAGGGCATACAGTAATTGTTTCAAATCCAAGGAAGTGACCCCATTCATTATCTTCTACCTCAACACATAGTAATTCGTTTTCAGTACGAATTCCATATTCATTTTCTAAATAGATACCAGGCTCATCAGTAGTAATCATACCTGGCTTAAGCTTTGAACTATCAAGACGTTCAGCTACAATCTTCCATCTAAATCCATTTGGAGCTTCATGAACACTTAGCACATGACCTACTCCGTGTCCTGTTCCACATTTATAATCAATTCCAAGCTTCCAAATAGGTCCACGAGCTAAGATGTCAAGATTTAGTCCAGAACATCCATCTAGGAAGTTAACGTCAGCAAGGGCAATTACTGATTTTAATACCGTAGTATAATGTAATTTCATTTCCTTTGATATTTCACCAAGGGCAAATGTTCTTGTGATATCAGTTGTTCCTTCAAGATAATGGGCTCCTGAATCGACTAAGAAGAAGGAACCATCAGCTTCTAGGTTATAGTCTGATTCACTTGTTGCACTATAGTGCATCATTGCACCATGTTCCTTGAAGGCAGCGATGGTTTCAAAGCTTAGCTCAATATATCCCTTTTGCAAAGAACGCATTCTTTCTAAATAATCAGAAAATGATATTTCACTAATTGGCATTTTGCCAATATTAGTTTTTAACCAATAAATAGCCTTTACCATTGCTACTCCATCACGGATATGAGCTATTTTAGTATTTTCTATTTCGGTTTTGTTTTTTATAGCTTTAAAAAATAAAGTTGGATTATGGGCATTAATTAAAGTATTGTTTTTATAGATGCTTAGGTAAATATTATAATTTACGGTACTATAATCTAATAATATTTTTTCATTATTTATTTTGCTTGCATAATCATAAATATCATTATAATCTCTTAATTCAATATTATTGTCAGTAAGATATTTTAATATTTCATCATTAATTTTTGATTTGTCAATAAATAAAATGGTCTTATCAAGAGTAATAATAGTAAATGCTAGAAAAACTGGTGTATTACTTACATCATCAGCTCTTAGGTTATATAGCCATGCTTGATCTTCAAGAGAGGCTAATATATGATAGGTTGCATTATTATTTTTCATTTCCTCGCGTACTCTTTTAATCTTAGAGCTAAATGTCTCACCTGCAAATATATCTTCTAATCTATAAAGCATTGAAAAAGGCATATCTGGACGATTATCCCATATTTTAGATATTAAATCGATGCTTTCAAATTTAGAGTTTGGTAACTTTTCCTGTAATTTTAAGGCATATGATGTTTCTATTAATCTACTATCAAAGCCAATAGTATTATTAGAGAAATTTTTAACTAAATATTCCTCTATTGTATCAACACCTGGTTGACCCATTTTCATAAGAGAAATAGAAGTATTTTGTAGTTGATGCTCTGCTTGGATAAAGTATCTACCATCAGTCCAAAGCTTGGCATCAGTTTTGGAAACTACTAGAGTACCTGCTGACCCAGTAAATCCACTTAAATAGGCTCTAGCCTTAAAATGGTCGCTAACATACTCACTTAAATGATAATCATTTGTAGGTATTATATAGACATCAATTTGCAAATTAACTAATAATTCTTGTAATTTATTTATTAAATTCATTTTAATTCACCTTCCTCGAATATTATATTACAACATTATTTATATGGCAATTTATTTAATTTTAAAAAAATATGGTATAATAAATAGTAAAAGATTTTATTAAGAGGAGAAAATTATGCAAACTGTTTTATTTTGGATGCAAAAGTATATAGGTATATTAGATTTGATAATTATACTTTTATTTATACTTGGTATGATTATAGGATGTATGTATGGTTTTTTTAGGGGAGCTTTAAAAATTGGAAATATAGTGAGTGGATTTTTGTTTTCAGTAGTCTTTGCTAAACCAATATCTAAGTTTTTAGGTTTATTTTTATATGATCCCTTATATAATCATTATGCAAATAAAATTAGTGGATCTAGCGCATTAGATTCATTAACTGGTAGTGAGAATATGATAGATGTAATGGAGAGCGCAGGGATACCTAGATTTATTGCTAAATTGATAGCAGGTTCTATTAATCCAGAAACTGTAGAGAATTTAAAGGAAACTATAGTATATAAGGCTAGTAATACAATTACTAATGCTATTCTTATTGTAATTTCATTTTTCATACTTCTTATAGGTACAAGTATTTTCTTATTTATAATTAGAAAATTTATTGAGGCATTAAGAGAAAGTAAGGGATTTAGAATTTTTGATGGTATTTTAGGATTTATTAGTAGTGTAGTTATAGTATTTTGTATTGTTACTATAATATTCTTTGTATTAACGTTCTTTAAGAGTGGTTCAGTATATAGTTTTTTAAATACAGATTTAAGGCTTGAAAGTCAAAAGGGCTTTGGACTTGGTAGATGGTTTTATTCTCATAATATTCTTAGAACTATTTTTGATATTATATTTTGAAGGAGCTTATAATGAAAAAATACTTTGGAATTATTGTTAATGTTATTTTACTTGCGGATATTCTATTTGATTTTTATACATTAAAGATGGAAAGAACACCATCAATATTTATAACTTTAATAATTACCTTTATTTTATTTAATGTTTACCAAAATCATAAGCTATCAATAATTAATATAGCTATAGCTTGTTTAGGTTATACAGCATTTTATTTAATAGCTATATTTAGTTTAAATAAATTATTAGTTATTATTCCTATAGTAACATTCTTAATAACATCCTTATTATTTGTGATAATGGTTATTAAGAATATAGAATTAAATAGGATGCAGTCTATTGCGAAAATAATTTATTTACCAATAGTATCTTATATCGTTGTATGTGTTTTTTCAGCAATTATAGTTTCTGATGCAATTAAGGAATATTACTATTATTTTTTCCTTGTTATTTCATTATATTTTATTTATAGAATTATAAAAAAATACATTATGCTACATAATAATATTAAGGAATGTATAATTGATACTAGTATATTTGTGGTTATATTGACTATAATTATAATAGGACTAGTTATATTTAGTAATAAAGAAAGGATTATATTAATTCTATCTTTAGATTATTTATTACTACTTCCATTTATGTATAGAATTTATAAAAATTGTAATGTAGTATATAATGAGAATAACCCATTTGATTTTACAGAGGATAATAATATACCTAAAATAGAGGATGATAATATTATTGATGCAGAATTTGAAGAAAAGAATTAGTTTCTTATTTAAAAAATGGTATCTACTATGGTATAATTATTAAAGAATATTGAAAGGAGAAGCTACTATTTAGCTAAGATATACATGAAAATTAATGAACGTATTTATGATTATGCACAAGAAGATAAAAAAATAGAGTCACAAGAGCTTGATGACCATAATTTAGAAATATATAAGCTTAATGACTATCCTGATTTATTAGAGGAATTTACTAATAAAGGTAAATTTGCTGTTTGGTCAAGTGTAGATGGCAAGGATTATAGATTATTTATAGAAGAAGGATATTTAAATGAAGTAAAGGACTTATATTCCAAAAAGGTTAATAATATATGGTTGAAGTTTTGGGATAAATGTGAAAAGATAGCAACTAAGTTTAGGAATATAGTATTACCTTTAACAATTATTTTAATGGTTGGAATGTTTTTAATAACATATCTCCTTTCATCCCCATTAGATACTATTCTTGTTATAAGTATCGCAGTAGTATTTTTTATTGGAGTTATAATATATAGAAAAATATCTAATAAACAATTTGGTGATGCTAATAAAGAAAGTGTTGATGAAATTAAAAAGGTTCTTGGAGAACGTAGATTTGAAAATCTTTTAGAAAAGCAAAGAAGCTATATGGATAGCTACTTCAAATATGAAGAGCCAGAGGATTTAGAAAATAATGAATCTGAAGAGGTAAAGCCAGATAATAAGGAAGCTGTAGAGATAATAGAAGCAGAGACAGAAGCTTTGGACAATAAAGAAGACGCAGAGATAGTTGAAGCAGAAACTTTGGATTCTGATGAAGAAGATAGTAGTAAAGAACAATAATAAGGTGAGTGTAGTAATATGGAAAGAAATGAACAATTAGCAATAAATACATTAAGAATGCTAGGTGTAGATGCTATTAATAAGGCTAAAAGTGGACATCCAGGAATTGTTTTAGGTGCTGCGCCTATGGCGTATACATTATTTACTCGTCATATGAGAGTAAATCCTCAAAATGTTAGTTGGTTTAATAGAGATCGTTTTGTGTTAAGTGCAGGACATGGATCAGCTTTATTATATTCAATGCTACATTTATGTGGATATAATGTTACAATTGATGATTTAAAGAATTTCCGTCAATTAGGAAGTAAAACACCAGGACATCCAGAGTATGGACATACAGAAGGAGTAGAGATGACTACAGGTCCTCTAGGACAAGGAATATCTACAGCTGTTGGTATGGCTCTTGCAGAATGCTATCTAGCAAATAAATTTAATAAAACTGATATTCAAATTGTTGATCATAATACTTATGTTATTTGTGGAGATGGTGACTTAGAGGAAGGTATTGCTATGGAGGCTGCAAGCCTTGCAGGTCACTTAAAGCTTGGAAAGCTTATTGTTTTATATGATTCAAATGATATTCAATTAGATGGAGAAGTAAATTTAACTAATACTGATTCAATAAAAATGAAATTCGAAGGAATGAATTGGGAATATATATTAGTTGAAGATGGAAATGATATTGATGAAATTGATAAAGCTATTTCACAAGCAAAGCTATCAACAGATAAGCCAACAATTATTGAAATAAAGACTGTTATTGGCTTTGGAGCTCCAAACTGTGGAGAAAGTGCTGTTCACGGTGCCCCACTTGGAGAGGATAACACAAAAGCCTTAAGAAAGAATTTAGAATATACATATGATCCATTTGTAGTTAGTGATAGTGTATATGATATTTTTAAGGATAAAGTAGCAAACCGTGGTGAAAATGAGAACTCTAAATGGAATATTCGTTTAGAGGCATATGGTAAGAAATATGCTAATGAACTAAAGGAATTTGACAAAATTTTAGATGATGGATATAAAATTAATCCAAAAACATTACCAGTATATGAGGCTGGTAGCAAAGAATCTACAAGAAAGATTTTAGGAAAGATATTAGACCAAATTAGTATTGACCTACCAAATGCTATTGGTGGTTCAGCTGATTTAACACCATCAACTTTCGTTAAGGGAGCTAATGGAAATTTCGAGCATGATACAAAGCACGGAAGAAATATCAAGTTTGGTGTTCGTGAGCATGCAATGGCTGCAATGGTAAATGGAATTAATTTACATGGTGGATTAAAGGGATTTTGTGCTGGATTCTTTATTTTCTCTGATTATATGAAGCCAGCTATGAGACTTGCTGCAATTATGCAAGTACCATCTATCTTTATTTTCTCACATGATACTGTATGTGTTGGAGAGGATGGACCTACTCATCAGCCTATTGAACAATTAACAATGCTAAGAAGTATTCCTAATTTTAATATGATTAGACCTGCTGATGCAACAGAGGTTACAGCTGCATTAAAGCTTGCCTTTGAAAGTAAAAAAACACCTACAAGTATTTGTACAACAAGACAGGCAGTATTAAATATGTCTTGTACTAGTGAAGAAGGGGTACGCAAGGGAGCCTATATTGTATTAGAGCCAGAAACTAAACCAACCTCAATTATTATATCTTGTGGATCTGAGCTTGAGCTAAGTATCAATGTTGCAAAGGAATTAAACGCTCAAGGAGAATCAGTAAGAGTTGTTTCAATGCCTTCAATGTATTTATTTGAAGCTCAAAGTGCTAAATACAAGGAAAGCATCTTACCTTCAAATATTACTAAGCGTTTAGCTATTGAAATGGGTCATTCAATGCCTTGGTATAAGTATGCATCTAATGTATTTGGAATTGATACCTTTGGAGTATCTTCTCCAATTAGTCATATTCATGAATACTTTGGATTTACTAAGGATAATTTAGTTAGTGTATTTAAAAATATTAAGTAAAGAGTCTTTTGACTCTTTTCTTTTTACTTGATTATATACCCCCTATGGGTATATAATTAGTTATAGGATGAATATAAATGACTAAAGGAGTAAATAATATGGAATGCTGTAAGAGAAAAATAAGATCTGAAGAAGAGAAAAAGAATTTAACTATAAGAATTAATAAAATAGTAGGACAAATGAATGGAATAAAAAAGATGATTGAAGATGATAGATATTGTGATGATATTTTAATTCAACTAAGCGCAATAGATAAATCAATAAAAAGCTTAGCTAATATAATTTTAGATAATCATATGCATTCATGTCTTATTGAGGATATAAAAAATGATAATTATGAAATAATAGATGAAATAGTACAATTATTTAAGAGGTTTCAATAATGAAGAGTAGATATATAATTACAGGAATGACCTGTGCTTCTTGTCAAAGCCATATTGAAAGTAAAGTAAAGCGTGTAAAAGGAGTATCTAATGTTAATATTAATTTATTAAAAAGTACTATGGATGTAACCTTTGACGAAAGTATATGTAATAATGATATTATTGTTAAAGCTGTTAATGATGCTGGATATGGGGTAAGTGATAATGATAATAAAATAGTAAAAAAGGATCATAAGCTTATAAGCCTGATTATTTCTATTATTATTTTATTAGCCATAATGTATATTTCAATGGGAAATATGATGTTTTCATTCCCATTGCCAAATGTAATTGATCATAAGAATAATCCTATGGGCTTTGCATTAATACAGTTTATATTAACTATACCTATTGTATTTATTTATAGAAATTATTTTATAAATGGTTTTAAAAGATTATTTAAAGGTAGTCCTAATATGGATACTTTAATTGCGATAGGGGCCTTTACTTCACTTTGTTATGGAATATATTTGCTATTTATGATTAGCAATGCATCAGCTAAAATAATAAATGGTGGAGATTATGATTATTATCATAATATGATTATGACTTATCATGATTCTTTATTTTTTGAAGCTGCTGCAATGATTTTAACATTTGTAAGTATTGGTAAATACCTAGAGGAATTATCAAAGCGAAAAACAACAAGGTCAGTGGAGAATTTAATAAAGCTAAATCCTACAAAGGCCGTGATTCTAGTAGATGGCAAGGAAACTATTATAGATGCTAAGGATGTTAAGGTAGATGACACGATTATAATAAAAAAGGGCGATAGTATTCCAGTAGATGGAATAATAATTGAAGGTAGTGCATCAATAGATGAATCAAATATAACAGGTGAGTCAATGCCTAATCAAAAGAAGGTAGGAGATAAGGTATATTCATCTTGTAATGTTGTTGCTGGATATATTAAGGTTTGTGCTACGAATGTAGGTGATGATACATCTATATCAAGGATTATTGAGCTTGTTAAGGAGGCATCTAATTCAAAGGCTCCAGTTAGTAAGCTTGCTGATAAAATATCTAAGTTTTTTGTGCCTATTATTTTAGGAATTGCACTTATTACCTTTATTATAAATATGATTTTAAAAACAGGCTTTGAATTATCCTTGAACTTTGCCGTTACCGTTATAGTTATTGCCTGTCCTTGTGCTTTAGGTCTTGCGACACCTGTTGCTGTTATGGTTGGTACTGGTAAGGGGGCTTCGATGGGTATTTTAGTAAAGAACGCTAGTATATTGGAAAATACCGGTAAAATAAAAAGTGTTGTATTAGATAAAACTGGTACAATAACAGAGGGTAAGCCTAAGGTAGTTGATTATATCCCATACTCAGATATTGATATTAAATCAATAATTCATTCATTGGAGGTAAAAAGTGAACATCCTTTAGCTTCGGCTTTAGTAGAATTTTCTAGTGAACATAATATTAAGGAAGTAACCGATTATGAAGCTATTGAAGGATATGGAGTAAAGGGTATTATTGATAATGATGAATATTTTATAGGTAATTTAAAAAATATTGATAATAATGAAATATTAGATGAAGCTCATCAGTTATTAAAGACGGGGAAAATAGTTTTAGCTGTTACTCGTAATAAAAATGTTATAGCTTTATTAGCACTTAAGGATAATATTAAAACAGGAAGTAAAGAGGCTATAAAAATACTTAAGAATATGAATATGTCTATATATATGCTTACTGGTGATAATAAAACAACAGCATTAGCTATTGCTTCAGAAATTGGAATAGAGAATGTTATTTCTGAGGTTGATCCTATAGAAAAGAATAATATTATTTTAAAAATAAAGGATGAGAATAAAGGCTTAGTTTCTATGGTTGGAGATGGTGTTAATGATGCTATAGCCTTAACTAGAGCTGATATTGGTATAGCTATGGGTGGTGGCGCCTCTGTATCAGTAGATAGTAGTGATGTTGTTTTAATAAGAAAGGATTTAGTTGATGTAGCTAATGCTATTAATTTAAGTAAAAGAGTATTAAAAACGATTAAAAGTAATCTATTTTTTGCATTCTTCTATAATTTAATATGTGTATTCTTGGCAACAGGTATTTTATATCATATTAATGGATTTAAAATAAATCCTATGATAGGATCGATAGCTATGAGTATATCTAGTATTAGTGTTGTAATAAGTTCATTATCTATTAATTTATTTAAGGGAGCTAGAGTATCTAATGATAATGAAACAATAGTTAAGGTACGTGGTATGATGTGTAACAAGTGTGTTTCACATGTAGAAGAGGCTATTATGAATATAGATGGAGTAATACAGGCTAAAGCTTCACTTCAAAATAAAAATGTTATAATAAAGCATAATGGTAATGTAAGTAAAGAAGAAATAATTAATAAAATAAATAGTATAGGATATAAAGGAAGGTAAAATATGAAGGAAATTATTTTAAATGTTAATGGTATGATGTGTGGTATGTGTGAGGCTCATGTAAATGATGCTGTAAGAAAGGTTGCTAATCCTAAAAAGGTTAAATCCTCTCATAAAGCTAATACAACTACAATAATTTGTGAGGATGAGGTAGATGTAAATAGTATTGTTAAAGCTATTGAGGCTTTGGGATATAAGGTAGAAGGAATAGAAGAAAAGCCTAAGAAATAAATTATTATATAAAGCTAGAAGGCAAAATGCCTTCTTTTCTTTACTAAATTTATAAATAATGATAAAATTAAATAGTTAAGAAAGAGGATAGTATTATGTATGATATCATTGTAGTAGGTGGTGGACATGCTGGATGTGAAGCAGCATTAGCATGTGCAAAAATTGGAAAGAAAACACTACTTGTAACAGGAAATCTAAATATGACAGGATCAATGCCATGTAATCCATCAATAGGAGGTCCAGCTAAAGGTATAGTAGTTAGAGAGATTGATGCTCTTGGTGGATATATGGGTAAAAATGCTGATAGATGTCAAATTCAAATAAAAATGCTAAATAGCTCTAAAGGTCCTGCAGTAAGAGCCCTAAGATGTCAGGCTGATAAAAAACTATATCCCCAAGAGCTTAACAAGCATTTAAGAGAAACTAAGAATCTTGATTTATTAGAAGCATTAGTTGATAAGCTAATTATAGATGATAAGAGAGTAAAGGGAGTTATATTAACTACTGGTGAGGAAATTAGCTCTAAGGCTGTTATTCTTACAACAGGAACATATTTAAATAGTAGAACTCTAAGAGGGTTTGATGCCCATGAGGAAGGTCCAGATAATCAACCAACTACAAAGGGATTAAGTTCTCAGCTTAAGTCCTTAGGCTTTAGAGTACAAAGATTAAAAACAGGTACACCTCCACGTATAAAAAAGGATTCAATAGATTTTTCAAAAGGAACTATTGAACCAGGAGATTCATATCCTTGGCATTTTAGCTTTGATAAGGGATATGAACAAATAGAAAAGGTTAATGTTGATTGTCATTTAATATATACATCAGAACAATTACATAAGGTTATTACTGATAATTTGGATAAAAGCTCTATGTATGGTGGGGTAATTAAAGGAATAGGTCCTAGATACTGCCCAAGTATTGAAACAAAGGTAGTAAGATTTAGTGATAAGCCTAGACATCAAATATTTTTAGAGCCTGAAAGCTTATATATTGATGAAATATATGTAGGTGGGTTTTCAACATCAATGCCTGTTGATATTCAGGATAAAATGATTAGAATGCTTCCTGGACTTGAAAATTGTGAGGTAGCTAGGTATGCTTATGCTATAGAATATGATGCGATTGATCCTATTGAGCTTTGGCCAAGCCTCGAAACAAAATATATTGAAGGATTATTTTGTGCAGGACAAATAAACGGTACTAGTGGGTATGAGGAGGCTGCTTGTCAAGGCCTTATGGCAGGAATAAATGCATGTGCTAAGCTAAATGGGAAAAAGCCATTAGTATTAAGAAGAGATGAAGCATATATTGGTGTTTTAATAGATGATTTAGTTACTAAGGGTACAGATGAGCCTTACCGATTACTAACCTCTAGAGCAGAATATCGATTATTATTAAGACATGATAATGCTGATTTAAGATTAAGAGAATATGGATATGAGTACGGTCTTATTACAGAGGCTCAGCACGATCGTTTAATTAATAAGAAAAATAATATAGTCTTATCCATTAATATTTTAAAAAATAATCGTTTAAAGTGTAACGAAGTGAATAATGAATATTTGGAAAATATAGGTTCCACACCTATAAGTGAAAGTACATTATATTATGATTTAATAAAAAGACCAGAAATCAATTTTAATATTTTATATGATTTATTAAATAGAAATAATCAATTAAGCTTATTTGATGGAATAGATGATTTACTTGAAATACTAGAGGAATCAGAAATAGAAATAAAATATGCTGGCTATATTGCTAAGGCTAAAAGTCAATCATTAAAGATGGCATCAATGGATGAAAAGCTTATTCCTGATGATATTGATTATAATGATGTAAATAATTTAGCATTAGAAGCTCGTGAAAAGCTTATAGCTATAAGACCTAAAACAATAGGACAGGCTTCAAGAATTATGGGAGTTAATCCATCAGATATAGCTGTACTATTAGTATATATTGAATCTTTGAGGAGAAATGTATGAATTTTAAAGATGAATTAAAAACCTTAAATATAGAATTAACACCTGATATGCAGGAAAAATTTGATATATACTATAAATTTCTTGTTGAGTATAATAAATTTGTTAATTTAACGGCAATAACTGATCATGATGAGGTTTTTATTAAACATTTTTATGATTCGCTAATTTTAACGACTGAATTACCGAAGGAAAAAATAAGCCTTTGTGATGTAGGAGCAGGGGCAGGATTCCCTAGTGTTCCTTGTGCTATATATAATAAGGATATCAATGTTACAATAGTAGATTCCTTAAATAAAAGGATAGTATTCCTAAATGAATTAGTTAAAAAATTAAATATAAATAATGTTAGTGCTATTCATAATAGAGCAGAGGATTTTGCGACTGATTATAGAGAAGCATTTGATGTGGTTACAGCAAGAGCGGTAGCTAGGCTTAATATTTTAGTTGAATTATGTTTACCGTTAGTTAAGGTTGGTGGAATCTTTATTGCATTAAAATCAACGGATGGTGATGCTGAGCTATCAGAAGCGTTAAATGCAATTAATATATTAGGAGGTAAGGTTATCAAATCTAATGAATTTGAATTACCTTATAATATGGGACAAAGAAAGTTAATTGTAATTGAAAAGATTAAGGAATGTCCTAAAAAATATCCTAGACAATTTAGTGTAATAAAAAATAAACCATTGTAGTAAAAGAAGTAGTAGGAGTGAGAGTATGGAAGCAAAGGTAATTGCAATAACAAATCAAAAGGGTGGAGTAGGTAAAACAACATCTAGTGTTAATTTAGCTGAGGCTTTAGCTAGATTAGGAAAAAAGACTTTATTAATAGATTTAGATCCCCAGGCTAGTGCTAGCTGTAGCTTAGGTATTAATCGTCGTTTAACTAAATATTCAATTCATGATGTATTAGTAAGTGATATTAGTCCACTTGATGCGGTTATTAAGCCACAATATTCTCAATGTGATATGATTTGTTCAAATCTAGAATTATCAAGTCTTGATATTGAGCTTGCTGAAAATCCTGATAAGTATTTTGTTTTATCACAAAAGCTAAAGCCACTTATTCCTAAGTATGATTATATATTATTTGATTGTCCACCATCATTAGGTATTATTACTTTGAATGCCTTATATGCAGCTAATAGTGTATTAATTCCTGTGCAATGTCAATTTTTAGCAATGGATGGTTTAACACAATTATTAAATACTATCAAAGTAGTTCAAAAGAAAAAAAGAGATAATAATAGAACCTTAACTATTGAAGGAGTATTATTAACAATGCATGATAAAAGAGTTAATTCATGCTGGGAAATAGCTACTGAAATTAAAGAATGCTTTGGAGAAAAGGTATTTAAAACAATGATCACAACTAATATTAAGGCAGCAGAAGCTCCAATGTATAGTAAACCAGTAATTACATATGCACCTAGTAGCCCAGCTGCAAAGCAATATAAGGAATTAGCAAAGGAGCTGTTGATTAATAATGGAAAACAATAGAACATCTTTAAAAAGTTTACTTGAGGAAAATGATTATTCTGGTAGCTCAAATGAAGAAATCATAGAACTACCATTATCACAAATAAAGCCAAATCCATATCAACCAAGATATGTTTTTAACGATGCTTCAATTGATGAGCTTGCTGAATCTATTAAGGAGCATGGAGTTTTTCAACCAATTATAGTTAAGAAAATGAATAAGTATTATTCTATCGTATCAGGTGAAAGAAGATATAGAGCTTGTTTAAAGCTAGGACTTGAAACTATACCTGCAATTGTTAGAATGTATGAAAAAAGCAAAATGATAGAAATTGCTCTTATTGAAAATCTACAAAGAGAAAATCTAACGCCTGTAGAAGAAGCTAAAGCCTATAGACAAATGATTAGAGAAATAGGATATAATCAAGAGGAGCTTGGACAAAAGGTTGGTAAAAGTAGAAGCTATATTACTAATATGCTAGGACTTCTAAATCTTCCTGATGATATTTTAAATTTAGTTGATCAAGGAAAAATTTCAACAGGTCATGCCAGAGTATTATCAAAATTATCTGATATAAATAGAATTAAGGAATTATCTTTATTAATAATAGAAAAGGGTCTTAGCGTAAGACAAATAGAGGAATTAGCTAAGGCAGAGGAAAAGAAGGCTCCTTTAAAAAAAGAGAAGACAGCTAGTATTTATAAGGAATATGAGGATAATTTTAAAAATAAGTATAAATCATCAAGCATTAAGGTTACTAATAATAAAATAACAATTAGTATAAAAGAAGAAAAAGAGCTAGCTAAGATTTTAGATATATTGTGTAAATAGGTGATTATATGTATACATTAGGAGAAATCATTGAGACTAAAAAGCCTCATGTATGTAAAAACAATAAATGGCTAGTTATAAGAACTGGTGCTGATATTAAGCTTGAGTGCACACAATGTAAAAGAGTAATAATGCTTTCTAGCTTTGAGCTAGATAAAAAAGTTAAGAAGAATAAATAGCAGTATTAGGCAAAAATACTGCTTTTTTTATGCAAAATAATTTTTTAACATTTTTTTAAAAAAATACTTGCATTCAAAACTTTTCTGTAATATAATAAAAAAGCACGTGTGATGTGCATAATAAAAATATGGTCAGGTAGCGAAGAGGCTAAACGCGGCAGACTGTAAATCTGCTCCTTAGGGTTCGCTGGTTCGAAACCAGCCCTGACCACCACTTTTTAATTATTATATTGACAAAAAATCTTGCGTTTAATATAATAATAAAGCACGACAAAAAGAAAAGTTGTGCGAATAAGTCTTTGAAAAC
>JBJEFR010000094.1:0-5177 GCA_051874255.1 Anaeroplasmataceae bacterium | reverse complement strand
CCTTAAAATAAAGGCTTTTTATTTTTTACATTTTTTTTACAAGTTATATACAAAATAATGTATGGTGTAATGATAATATTAGAAAGTGTAAAATAGGAGGTTTTTTTATGCAATACTTTGAGGCGTTTATAAAGCTTTTAGGAGGATTAGGAGCTTTTTTAATCGGATTTAAGATTTTATCTGAGAATATAGAAAAATTAGCTAACTCAGGATTAAAAAAGATTTTTAATAAAACAAGTAAAAATAGATTTATTGGTGTTGGAATAGGAGCTTTGATTACAGCTATTATTCAAAGCTCAAGTGCTGCGACAGTAATGATAGTTGGATTTGTTAATGCTGGATTAATGGATTTATTTCAAGCTACTGCAATGATTATGGGGGCTAACATAGGTACAACTATTACAGCTCAAATAGTAGCGTTAAATTCATTTAATATTGGTGTCTATGCTATGCTACTAGCATTTATTGGAGCATTTATGAATATGCTATCTAAAAACTCTAAAGTAAAAACTATAGGATTAAGCTTTGCAGGATTAGGTCTTGTCTTTTTAGCTCTTAATTTTATGTCGAGTTCAATGAGTATTTTTAGAAGCTCTACTGCTTTTACAGGAGCTTTACAAAAGATACATAATCCATTCATATTATTATTAATAGGTATTGGATTTACAGCTTTAATTCAAAGCTCAAGTGCTACAACAACTATAATTATTCAAATGGTTGGTGCAGGTCTTGTAATAGGAAATGGTGGAAATTCTATCCTTTATGTAATATTAGGATCTAATATTGGTACATGTGTTACAGCCTTATTATCTAGTATAGGTGCTAATCCGAATGCTAAACGAGCATCTTTGATTCATTTGATGTTCAATGTATTTGGTACCCTTATCTTTTTTGTGGTATTATTATGTTGGGATGGATTTATGGATATGACATTTGCTAAATTGTTTGCAAATCCAGAAACCCAAATAGCCATGTTCCATACCTTCTTTAATGTAGTATCAACATTAATATTCTTACCATTTATTGGTGTATTTGTTAAGCTAGCTAATATATTTATTAAGGATAAGAAGAATGTTGAGAATGTTGTTCATAATATTGATGAAAGATTCTTAAAAACTCCAGCTATAGCTATTTCGCAGGTAAGCCGTGAGACTTTAAGGCTTGGTAGCTTGGCTATGGACACATTATCTTTATCTATTGATAGTTTTTTAGCTAAGGATCTAACAACCTCTGATACTATTATGGCTAATTTAGCAGAAGTAGAAGATATAAGTCAAAAAATATTAGCATATTTAGTGAAAATATCTTCTGCAGATATTAATCCTGAGGATGAACGTTATATTTCTAAATTACATAAAATTATAAATGATTTTATTCGTGAATCAGAAATAGCTGATAATATGCTTAAGTATACAAAGCACACAGTTAGAGATAATTTAGAATTCTCGGATAAGGTATACGATCAAATAAGATTAATACATAGTAAGCTAAATGAAGAATTCAAGTATATTAAAGCTATGTTTGAGGATGGTGATTATACTACATTAAAAGCTATTGATGAGTTAGAAGATGAAATAGATGAAATGCGTAGCTCTATGATTAGTGAGCATATTAGAAGACTTGAGGCAGGTGCTTGCTCACCAGCAAACTGTGGTGTATATATTAATTTAGTATCTAATTTAGAGCGTGCAGGAGATCATTTAAATTATATTGCTCACGCCCTTGTTTCAGATGAGGATAGTGAAGCTAGTATTAATAATTAAGAGGAAGTGATTAACTATGGAAAATAAGGTATATTTACTAGAGGATGATGAAGCTATAACTGAGGTTGTAACCTGTGCCCTTGAGGTCGCAGGTATTAAAGTTTCTGCTTTTCCAAATATAAAATCATTTAAAGAGGGAATTGATAAATTTACTCCAAAGGTAGCCCTATTAGATGTTATGCTTCCAGATGGAAGTGGGCTAGATGTACTTAGGTACATTAAGCATAACTATCCACAAACACAAGTTATAATTCTTAGTGCCCTAGGTCAGGAAATAGATAAGGTTAAGGGACTAAATTTAGGAGCTGATGATTATATCGCAAAGCCCTTTGGTACAATGGAGCTAATTGCTAGAATAAACGCAGCTTTAAGAAGAACTCCAAGTACTACATTCGATTTAGCTGGAATAAGTGTTAATAAGGATACAAGAGAAGTATTTTTAAATGGTAAACAAATTGAATTAAATAATAAGGAATTCCAGTTACTTTTATATTTTGTTGAAAATCCGAATGTTGTTATATCTAGAGAAAGATTATTAGAAGCTGTATGGGGATATGATGTTGGAGAAACAAGAACTATTGATAATCATATTGTTAGGCTTCGTAAGCTTGGAATAAATCAAATTGAAACAATTTTTGGGGTAGGTTATAAATTTGTTGCTAAGTAGGAGGCTACTATGAAAAAAAGATTTTTCTTAATTTCAATATCTATTACTACTATAGCCATTATTTTATTTGGCTTAATATCAACTGATGTTTATTATGAAAGCTCAATTGATTATACTAAGGATATATTAGTGGTATATATGAATCAATATGATGAATCTATTTATTCAATGGATAATGATGGAGCTAAAGAATTCTCTTTAAAATTAGATGGTGCGAGAGTAACATTTATGGATAAAGAGGGAAATGTTGTTGGTGATAGTCAAGTAAGTGATAATCTTGAAAATCATGCATCAAGATATGAAGTACAAGAGGCCATAAAAAATGGGTATGGATATGATGTAAGAAATAGTAGCTCAACCTATAAAAAACTTATATATTATTGTGTAGCTTTTGATAATTATTTAGTAAGAATAGCTGTTCCTACATCATCATTATGGGCTATTTTTTCTAATCAAATACCAACTATAATCCAGTTTGTTATTATTGATATAATATGCTGTGCCTTGGCATCATGGATTGTTGTTGATTACATTTTAAAGCCTGTAGAGGCTATTAGTAAAAATGCAGCTCTTGGTAAAAATGTAGAAGCTACATATCCGGAATTAGTTCCGATTGTTAATACTATAAACGCTAATAATAAAACAATACAGGATAAAATAGATAATATTAAAGAAAATAAAAGAATTGAAAGTATTGTATTAGATAATATGGAGCACGGTATTATTATTTTAAATGAGAATAATGATATTGTTTTAATGAATAATTCTGCTAGTAGCATATTAGGTGTTAATAAGGATATAAATAAATTAAATTATTTTGAAAATGATGATGATATAAAAAATGCTATTTTAAATAAGGAAAGTGGCGTTTTTAGCCGTAAAATAGGTATTAAGGATTATGATATAAGACTAACATTCACAGCTGGTACAGAGGTATTTTTAATTACTGATGTTACTGAAATAAAAAAAGCTGAAAAATCTAAATCAGATTTCATAGCTAATGTAACTCATGAAATGAATACCCCATTAACATCTATAAAGGGATTTGCAGAGCTTATTACCCATAATCAATTAGATCCTGATAAGATAAACCATGCTGCAGAGGTTATATTAAAACAGGCTAATAGATTATCCTTATTAATTAAAAATATTATTAATTATTCTTCCTTTGAATCAGAAGATTTACCTTGTTATTTGGTAAATGTTTCAGAAATATGTAATAGTGTAGTTACTAATTTAGAAGGAGCTATTATAGAAAAGGGATTAGTATTAAATAAAAATATAGAGCCTAATATTTCCATTAATTCTAGAAATGAAAGAATTATAGAAATAGTTACTAATTTAGTTACAAATGCTATGAAATATAATAAGCCAAATGGAAGTATAGATGTTAATCTATATAAAGAAAATGATTGTGCTATATTTGAGGTTAAGGATACAGGACTTGGAATAGCCATAGAAAACCAACAAAGAATATTTGATCGTTTTTTTACTATTGATAAATCTCATAATGAGCATTTATCAGGCTTTGGACTTGGACTTGCGATAGTAAAAAAGATTTGTAAGATAGAGGGATTTACAATAGATTTAAAATCAGAGCTAGGAGTAGGAACTGATTTTAAAATTATTATGAAATAATATAGAAAAAAAGCCATTCAATGGCTTTTTATTTTCATAAATATTAACTATTTCTACACTTATATTACCATAAAATACGATTTTTTTCAATTCTAGTATTTATATATAAGAGGGTGTATTAGATATATGAGGTGATTAATAAATGAGTGAAAGAAATATGACAGCTTTAGTAAGCTGTTTTGTAAGATGCTATCATTATAAATTTAATAAATATAGAATTTTTAGTGATAATATAGCATTAAATATTTTAAGTAAGGAGGAATATAATTCTATCGCAAGTAATATGACAAAGGGAATTGGATTTTTTAATCCTTATTTTGTTGGAACAAATGAAGAGGCATTAAGATGGATTATAGATAATCAGCTTTCACCCTCTGTGCTAGGAAGAAGTGCTTTTTGTGAGGAAGAATTAATGAATGCAATTAAAAATGGATGTGGACAATACTTAATTTATGCAGCTGGCTATGATACATTTGCTTATAGGAATAAATTTGATAATTTAAAAATATTTGAAATAGATAGAGAGGAAATGATTAATGATAAAATAAGAAGATTAGATAGCGCTAAATTAGATTATTCAAGGGTTGATTTTATATCCTGTGATTTTACAAATGGTGATTGGATTAATAATATTATTTGTAGTAATTATGAAGCAAATAAAATATCTTTCAATAGCCTATTAGGAATTAGCTATTATTTAAGGAAAGAAGAATTTATTTCAACAATAGAAAAGATATCTAGTATCATTTGTAGTAAAAGTAGTTTACTATTTGATTACCCAAACTATGAAGATAGTAAAGAAACAAAAACTAATGAATTATTAGCAAATGAGGCTGATGAGCCTATGAAATCTAAATATCTATATAGTGAGATAGAAGATTTACTTTCGAGAAATGGCTTTTTAATATGTAAGCATTTAGATGATAGAGAAATGACAAATATTTATTTTAGAGAGTATAATTTAGTAAATTATAATAATAAGATAATAGCACCTAAAGGTGTATCCTATTGTCTAGCTATAAAAAAGTAATTAAAGACAACCTTTTAAAGGTTGTTTTTTTACTAATTTATTACAATTCTTTAACATTCATAAGATAAATTCATTATAA
>JBJEFR010000093.1:0-5181 GCA_051874255.1 Anaeroplasmataceae bacterium | reverse complement strand
TATGATACCACATAAAGTAAAAAAAATCGACTATAACGAAATTATAGTCGATTTTTCATTAAAATTTATTATTAATATAATTAGTTATTTGTTCAATAATCTCATCTTCACCCAAAGAAGCGTCAATATATAAATCATAATTAGACTTATCTCCCCATGGTCTATTAGCTATTATAGAATAATAATTACTTCTTGACTTATCTGATTTATTAATATTTTCTAATGCATCAGCATAAGTATCATTATAATTATTCATCACATTTTTTACTCTATATTCAATATCAGCATATAAAAATACAGTTACTAATTTTTTATGATTTCTTAAAATATAATCAGCACTTCTTCCAATAATAACAAATGATTCTTTATTAGCTAAATCCTCTATTATTTCTCTTTGGGCAATAATAGATTCCTTATTTGCATCTAATGATAAATAAAGTGCATAATCATCTATTTCTTCCGATAAATATTCTTTATTTAATCCTCTTTTTAAAGCTTCAAGCATTGTAAGCTCCTTATCATAAAAATTAATAGATAATTTTTCAGCAAGCTTCCTTCCAATAACTTTAGCATTAGTACCATGCATTCTAGAAATAGTAATAATTAAATTATCTCCCTCTATCTTAATGTCTTGCATTGTATCTATCTTATTCTTAATAACATTTCTTAGGATAAAATATGATATGACTGCTGTTAAGAATTCAGCAATTGGGAATGTCCACCATACAACATCCAATACACTACTTGATAATGTAAATAAAAAGGCAATTGGAAACACAAATACAACAAGTCTCAATAGGGCTGTAACTAACGGCTTTATAGCATATCGTAAGGCCTGTAATATTCCCTGCACAGCAATACTAAATCCCATAAAGATATATCCTATTGAAGCAATTCTTGTTGCCATCTCACAAACATCAATTAACTCAGCTGTAGATCCTCCAGATAGTGCAAATAACTTAGAAAGAGGTCTAGCCATTATTTCAAATAAAATAGTAATAATAATTGTAACAATCAAAGTATCTAATATTCCATATTTTATACAATCCTTTGAGCGATTTTTATCCTTCATTCCATAGTTAAATGATAATAAGGTAATAATAGTATTAGATAATCCAAAACAAGAAAATAATGCAATCTGTTGAATTTTATAATAAATTCCAAAGGATCCAACTAATACAGTAGATGATACATCCGCTGTTTTTAATATTGCATTCATACCTGCCATCATTACTGATAATAAAGCTTGCATTAAGGCTGCTGATATTCCAATAGAATAAATACCCTTAATTATTCTAATACTTGGTTTTAAATAGATGATTTTACCACTTATTTCCTTATTTTTGAAATAATGAAATATCATCGCTACTATAAGTGAAACAAACTGTCCAATAATAGTTGCCCATGCAGCACCCTCTACTTCCATATCAAGTATATAAATAAATATATAATCAAGTATAATATTTGTTACTGCACCTGATATTTGAGCAATAGTTGAAAATAAGGTTTTACCTGTAGATTGTAAAAACCTTTCAAATATCGCAAAGCCAATTGATCCTAACGATAAAGAACTACAAATCATTAGATAACTAGATCCCATTTTTATAACTTCTTCATCTTTTGTAAATAATTTTATAAATGGTTTTGAACCAAACAAACCAAATAATAAAAATATTATGTAGATAACTAAAACCAAAAATATACCATTTCCAGCTATTTTATTAACAGATTCCTTGTCATGCTCTCCTAAGCTTTTAGATAGTAAAGCATTTAAACCTACCCCTGTTCCTACTCCTATCGCTATAATTAAAATTTGAATTGGAAAAGCATAGGTTAAAGCCTCATTAGCTAAAGCTCCGTTTCCTTCAATATTCGCAACAAAAATACTATCTATTACATTATATAATGCTTGTAGAATCATTGAAATAATCATAGGTAAGCCAAGCTTCCAAAATAATTTTTTTAATGGCTCATTAGCCATTTTATTCATATTTGCCATAATATTATCCTTCCTTTAAGCGAAATAAAAAAATGTGCAAATCCATCAACTGGACTTACACATTTCTGTTACTCGTTTGATATTAATATTATAACATTTTTTTTAAAAATGTAAATTTAAAATTAAAGTAAATAAACTTATTTATTCCTTCTTTCTATAATTAATTCACCAAACCATTCAATTATTGCAGGATCCTGATGTGAAAAGAAACAAGATGTTTTTTCATCTAAAGAATTTATTAAATTTCTATCATTTTCATCTAACTCAAAGAATTCTATATCAAAATTCTCTTTAATTCTTTCTTCATGTACTGATTTTGATAATGCTACTATTTTACGCTCTGTTAGCCATTTTAAAATAATCTGCGCAACTGATTTATTATGCTTATTGGCAATAAGAGTTAGTGTTTCGTTTTTAAACATATTATTTCTTCCTTCAGCAAATGGAGCCCAAGCCTCTAAGACAACACCATATTTATCTGCCCACTTTTTAGCTTCTATTTGCTGGTTAAACACATTTATTTCTATTTGATTAACCATTGGCTTAATACTTGCAAACATGCAAATATCTACCAATCTATCAGGATAAAAATTAGATACTCCAATCGCTCTAACCTTTCCCTCTTTATATAGCTTTTCTAAATCACGATATGCACCGTAGTAATCATTAAGTGGCTGATGTAATAAAATAAGGTCAACATAAGATGTTTTTAATTTTCTTAATGATTCAATTACTGAATCATATGTTTTACCTTCTCCATAATTATCTATCCAAACCTTGGTAGTGATAAATAATTCTTCTCTTTTTAAACCACATTCACTAATTGCCTCTCCAACCTCTTCTTCATTAAAGTAAGCTTGGGCTGTATCGATATGTCTATATCCTACTTTGATTGCCTCTAAAACACATCTTTTACAATCCTCCTTACTAACTTGGTATACACCATATCCATTTATTGGCATTTTAACGTCATTTGACAATGTTACATATTCCATTTTTTATTCCTCCTTAAGCCAATTCTTTATATAATCATTTGCACTAGTTACATTACATCCAAAAACTGCAAGTCCATTTTTAATTAAAGCATTAGGACATAGTTTTCTAATATCATTCAAGCTATTTCCAAAACCACTTCCTTCATGAGTACAAAATGGTTTAATTATTTTACCAGTAAAATCATATTTTTCTAAAAAGGTAAATACTGCCATTGGCATAGTACTCCAATAATTTGGAAATCCTAAATAAACCACATCGTATTCATCAATGGAATCAAGATAAGCTTTAAGCTTAGGTCGAGCATTATTCTTTTGATCATTTTGTGCTTCTCTGATACACTCATTATATTCCTTTGAATATGGTACCTGTTGCTCAATCTTAAATATAGTAGCACTAGTATTTTCCTCTATAATTCTAGCAACAACCTCAGTATTACCAACTTCTAGCACTTTAATTTGCCCCTTAATATAATTTTCATCAGCTCTCGAATAAAAAGCTATAAGTGATTTGTTCATAATAATACCTCCCTTACAATTTAAATATAACAAATATTTTTTTGACTTAGAATATCCTATATGTTATAATTGTGTAAACTTATTGTTTATGCGACTATAGGATGTGATTAATATGTATAATCAAATGCTTGATACCTTTATAACGGTAGTAGATTGTGGTAGTTTTACGAAAGCCTCAGAACAATTATATATATCATCAACGGCTGTTATGAAGCAAATGAATACACTTGAAAACCATTTGAATTTAAAACTAATTAATAGGACTAACTCAGGTATATCATTAACAGCTGCAGGAAAAATCATATATGACGAGGCAAAGTATATGATTGATTATTCAAAAAAAACAATTCAAAAAGCCAAAAATGCCAATATTAAATATGATACAACCTTTTGTATTGGTACTTCGCTTTTAAATCCAGCAAAAACATTTATGGATTTATGGTATCAGCTTAATCATCAATTTCCAAATTACAAATTGCATCTAGTTCCATTTGAGGATAATCATGAGGGAATATTATCTGAAATAAGAAAATTAGGTGAAAAGTTTGATTTTTTAATTGGAGTATGTGATTCAAAAGCATATCTTTCATTATGTAACTTTCTACCTCTTGGTAAATATAAAAAAATGATTGCGGTTTCAAGAGAACACCCTCTAGCTTTAAAAAAAATCATTAACATAGAGGATTTATATGGTGAAACTCTTATGATGGTTAAAAAGGGAGATTCTGAATTAAATGATCATATACGTCATGATTTAGAAACAAATCATCCTAATATTGTTATTGAGGACACGGCTCATTTCTATGATTTATCAGTTTTTAATCGTTGTGCTGAAACAAAAAACGTTCTTCTAACTATTGAATGCTGGAAGGAAGTCCATCCAGGACTAATTACTATTCCTGTCAATTGGGACTATAGTATCCCTTATAGATTACTATATAGTAAAAATGCTCCAGAAGACGTAATAAAATTTGTTGAAGCTGTAGATAATTTAATAAAAAATCGCATTAAAAAATAAAGGCATTCAAAGAAAAGCCTTTATTTTTTTATAAAGTTGCTAGTTTTCTTTTATATAATCTTACTAATCTAGGTCTATTATATCGTTGAATTATAATAAAAATAAGCTCAATTAATGCACAAGCAACCGTTGTCGAAATAAAAACAACTGCACTTCCATATGGTATTATTAAAAGTAATGGTAATAATGCTTCAATAAGCATTAGCTCATGAACTAATTCTGCTTGGCATGTTGCACCTAATATTTCCTCAAGAGACCTTTTTTAAAATCAAATGCCACTTTGTCATATGTTGGCATTAGTTTTTTCCATTTTTTCACTAATAAAACCTTATAAATTGCTTTTTCAAACCTATGCTCCTTAAACCACCAATGATTCCAATTAATACTATTATGATATTTATAATTAATAATTCCTCCTGTTAATGGTCTTATGCAGGTATGATAATATGTTGTAATTAAAGTAACCCCTAGAATGTTAATCCAACTATATTTGAAAAAAAATGTCAAAATATATACCGATATTGAAATAAGTCCAAATATAAAAATAACATAATACATCCATCGCTTTATATTCATAGTTTTCTCTTATACTCCACTACTTTTTACTATATTATACATCATAATAAAAAAATCTAGATAGAAATCTAGATTAA
>JBJEFR010000092.1:0-73064 GCA_051874255.1 Anaeroplasmataceae bacterium | reverse complement strand
TTATAGCATATCAACACAAAATAAACAATAATATAAACTATTTTAAAAATATAGAACAGTATTTTTCTAGAATTATGACATATAATTTGTGATACCAAAGAATAATAAGAATGTTTATCATATTTTATATTAATTTAATATTGCCATACAACAGCTCATTTATAATTTTTCTTTATAAAAAAAATAGTAGGAAAACCTACTATTTTTAATGCCTATATTAGCTAGCAAGAATAAGATGATTGAATAATAATACCCAAATTAAGTCTAACCATCCAAAAATAGGAATAATTAATCCAAAAATTAATCCTAAAACATTTTTTCCAGTTGGCTTTTGTAACACAGCTGTAACACGTACAATAATTTCTGTAATCCAACTAACAACAGGGATTAATAATAAAAGTAATTGTACCAATCTTGATTGTTTATTAAACCATTTCATAACTTCTTTTTCTCCTTCTCTTTAGCATATAGCTATTTCTAAGTTAATTATATCACATTATTTTAAAATACAAGTATAAATATTATTTTTTTTACTTTTTTTTACTATTTTCTTACATTTACTGATTCACCATGCATTTGAAGTCCTTCTTCATTTGCAAAAGCAATCACCTTATCACTATATCTATCTAATGCTTCCTTTGTGAAATTTAAAATACTAGATTTCTTAATAAAATCATCTACTCCAAGTGGAGAAAAGAATCTTGATGTTTTAACAGTTGGTAATACATGGTTTGGACCAGCCATATAATCACCTAAAGCCTCTGGTGTATAATGTCCTAAAAAAATTGCGCCAGCATTTTTTATGTCGTCTAGGTAATCAAATGGGTTATCAACACATATTTCTAGATGCTCAGGAGCTATAATATTGGCAAGCTTACAAGCTTCTTTCATATCATTAACAATAATTATTCTTGAATATGAATCAATAGATTTAGTTAAAATATTTTGTCTAATAGAATTATTATAATAATTTTCTACCTCTTGTTGTACACTAAGTGCTATATCTTCTGATGTAGTAACTAAAATACCTGAAGCTAATTCATCATGCTCAGCCTGAGCAAGTAGGTCTGCCGCTAAAAACTTAGGATTAGCAGTTTCATTTGCTAAAACTAATATTTCACTAGGACCCGCAATAGAATCAATTCCTACAGTACCAAATACCATTCTTTTAGCTAAAGCTACAAATATATTACCAGGTCCAACTATTTTATCAACCTTTGGTACTATATTAGTTCCATAGGCTAAAGCCGCAATCGCTTGAGCTCCACCAATCTTAATAACCTTAGTAACTCCACATATATATGCTGCCGCTAATACTGTTTGTTTTATTTGACCATTGACTGCAGGAGTAACCATTATAATTTCTTCTACTCCAGCAACATAAGCAGGCATAACATTCATAATAACACTTGAAGGATATGCAGCCTTACCACCTGGTACGTAAACTCCAGCCTTAGCTATTGGAGTTATTTTTTGGCCAAGCTTTTCTCCTGGTATTGCTTCATTAATCCAGGTTTCTCTTAATTGAAGCTTATGGTAAGCCTCAACACGCTCCTTACTTGTATTTAATACATCCTTCATTTTTTCATCTAATGATTCATAAGCATTCTTTAATTCTTCATTAGATACTACTAGATTCTCTAAACTTGCATTTTTATCATCAAATTTTTGAGTATATTTTAATACGGCCTCATCCTTGTTCTTTTTTACATCAGCAAGTATTTCCATTACAGTATCTAAATATACACCATTATCAACTTGTCCACGTTCATCAAGGACATTTAAAAAATCTGTAATTTCTTCATTAGTTTTTAATATTTTTATCATAATTCAGCCTTCCCTTCTAAAAGACCTCTTAGTCCCTCTACTATAACATTTATTTCTTCGTATTTAACCTTAAGTGAAGCATTGTTAACGATTAATCTAGCAGATAAATTCTCAATTTCTTCTAATACTAATAGTCCATTTTCCTCTAAGGTTTTTCCACTTTCAACTATATCAACTATTACATCACTAAGTCCAACAACTGGACCTAATTCAACTGAACCATTAAGCTTAATTATTTCGACACTTCTATTTGTCTTTTCAAAATATTTTTTAGCTATATTAGGATATTTTGTTGCGACTCTTATCGTACGTCCAGAAGATAAAATACTCTTAGACGTGATAGGACCTGCAACACACATTCTACATTTACCAAATCCTAAGTCAAGTAATTCTGTAATATCTCTATTTTCCTCTAAAATAGTATCCTTACCAACTACTCCAATATCAGCAATTCCATAATCAACGAATGTAGGAACATCACTAGGCTTTGATAAAAAGAAGGAATATTTACCATCACTACTATTTATTACAAGCTTTCTTGTATCCTCATCTATATTAACATCAGTTATTTTTAAATCTGTAAGCAGTTTTACTATTTTATTTCCTAAGCGTCCCTTAGCAAGAGCAAATGTAATCTCAGCCATTATTCCTCACCTACTTCTATTTCCTTAACGGTATTATTTGAATAATATAATACCTTCTTACAATTAATAAGCCTAGCATAATTTAAGGTATCCTCTAAATTTTCATACATAGATACATCTATAATAACACCCTTTTCTCTTAAGCTATTATTATTTGACATTGCAAATTCATAAGAATCACAATCAACATGAGAAACATATCTAGTACTAGTAATATTAATTAAGTTATTAGCCATTATATATTCTAAGCATGCATCAATATCAAGTCCAAAGCCTATTGCACTATTAGGAGCTGAAAATGCATTTAATAAATTATCACATCTTCCTCCAGTAACAATAGCTCTACCTATTCCTGCAGCAAATACCTGAAAAGTCACACCTGTATAATATTTAGCATATGAATAAATACTAAAATCAAATACCATTTTATCAATAAGACCACGTTTAGCTAATTCCTCATATAAGGTTTTAAGACTAAGTAATGTATTAACTGAATGGCATCCCTCAAGCTCATCAATAATTCCTTGTAAGAAATTAAGCTTACCTGCCTTTTCCATAAGCTTTATTATTAAATTGATTCTATTTGAATCAAGCTTATATTCTAATAAAGTATTTTTTAATAATACATAATCCTTAGCTTCAATTATTGATAATAAATTATTCTTTTTTTCTTGATCAAATCCAAAATCAGTAAATAGCTCATCAATAAAAGCACTTGAACCAATATGAATAACATAGTTATTTAAATTAATTTCCTTTAAAGCCTGACTTGCAATACGTATACATTCGATATCAGCCTTTATTCCCTTAGCACCTATTATTTCAATACCTGCTTGAGTAAACTCGTGACTTTTTCCTTGATATAATCGAGGATATCTAAATGTATTAGCTATATAACAATATTTTTTAGGAAACACTAAATTACCCTTTGATGCAACTATACGAGCAATACTTGATGTCATATCATTACGTAAGGCTAATACCTCACCCTGTCTATTTATTAAATTATATAAGCTAGGCTGTTGAATACCATTAGTTGTATATACATCAATATATTCAAATGTTGGTGTCTTTACAAGCTCATAGCCATAACTTAAAAATAATTTCTTTATTCTTCCTTCAATTTCCTCTTTAACAAGTAATTCTTCACCTAAATAATCTCTTACACCCTCAGATGTATGTAATCTATAATTTTTCATATTACACCTCTAACTTATCTACTATTTTTATTCCAAGCATATTTGAAAGATTAATACTATCCTCAATATGTACTCCCTTTAATCTAAGAGGATCATGTGCATCTACACCTATCATAACCTTAACAGGCTTATTTTTAACAAGCTCATAAAATTCTCTTCTTGGATATTTTCCCTTACCGTTACAATTAATTTCTAATATAACATTATGTCTAATACAAGAATCAATAATCATATTGCTTACCTTTATTGCATCAGAATCAAATTCAATATCGTTATATAAAAATAAATCTGGATGAGCTAAATAATCAAATAGTCCTGTTGATAATGCTTTTTCAATATTATTTGCATATGCATACATTGTATCCTTATTAATCTCAGCATAAGTATCAATCAATTTACCTTTGTACATAAAAAAGTGAACACCTAGAATCATATATTCTACATTACTTCTAAGTTCCTTATAAAACTCTTCTTCACCTTCTATATATTCACTTTCAAGTCCAATCTTAATAGAGATATCTTTTCTCTCACTCTCTTTTTTTAACACATTTAAATAATCCTTATGAAAGGTATCCATACTCATATTTTCATAAGCGTATAATCTTTTAGAATCATATTCATTAAATAAATGCATAGGAAGTGGAGCATGTTCTGAGAACCCTAATTCTTTATAACCATATTCTATTGCAGCATTAATAATATCATTAATACTACCTGTAGCATGACCACATAATACTGTATGTGTATGATAATTAGTTTTTAATGGCATATTCTCACTCCCTTAGTATTTTATTGTAGCATAAATAGTAAAAAATAACAATAAAACATAGCATTTACCGAATATTATATAAGCAATAAGACTATAATGTATAAAAAAAAGCACAAATGTGCTTTTTATTATGTATTATTTTCTTTTCTTTTTGGTAGTTTTTTTTGAAATATAAGGATTTGCTAGTACAATTAATCCAGCTATTAATGTTAATACCCCTGATATTATTGCACATGCTTTTAGTGAAAATGAAATACTAGCTGATTCTGTATGAGATATTGTGAATACTCCCATTAAGAAAAAGAATACACCACCTACTACCATGCATACTCCAGAAATAATATTTCCAAATGGTATTTTAATAAATGCTAATATAGCACCTACAGCTGCTAAAATTAAAGCCAACAAATTCATAAAACTAAAATCTAAGATTTGTGTTTTAACAGTACTTCCAAACACTTCATTTTCTACACTATAACCAAATATTGCTT
The DNA here is from genome assembly GCA_051874255.1 of Anaeroplasmataceae bacterium. Lineage (GTDB taxonomy): Bacteria > Bacillota_I > Bacilli_A > Acholeplasmatales > Anaeroplasmataceae > UBA3206. The sequence continues at coordinate 68,134 of JBJEFR010000092.1, read as the reverse complement.
GAAATCCAGAATATAAATCTCCCTTAGTCGTTGTATTAGAAATATTAACAACCTTTTGTACACAATCACCAAATAGTAAGCATATGGCTACTATCACTAATAATGTGGCAATAACTGCAACTAAATTCTTTTTAATAAATTTCATAACATCATCCTCCAATTATTTATATTATATATGGAGATAATTATTTATTCAAGTTCAAACGCACCTGTATATAACTGATAATATGTACCTTTAGCATTAATTAAATCCTCATGGGTACCACGTTCAATAATACGTCCGTGATCAAGTACCATAATAGCATTAGAATTTTGAACAGTTGATAATCTATGAGCTATAACAAATACTGTTCTTCCATTCATTAAAGCATCCATTCCCTTTTGAACTAATAGCTCCGTTCTAGTATCAATAGATGAAGTTGCCTCATCTAAAATCATTACCGGCGCATCAGCGATTGCAGCTCTTGCGATTGATATTAGCTGACGTTGACCTTGACTTAATTGAGAGCCATTTCCACTAAGCATTGTATCAAAGCCCTCTGGTAATCTTGTAATAAAATCATAAGCATTAGCTATTTTACTAGCCTTAATAATTTCTTCTTCAGTTGCATCGAGCTTACCATATCTAATATTATCTCTTACCGTACCTGTAAATAGATTAGTATCCTGTAATACTATACCAATACTTCTTCTTAAATCACTCTTTTTAATTTTATTAATATTAATACCATCATATCTGATTTTTCCATCTGCTAAATCATAGAATCTATTAATTAAATTAGTAATAGTTGTCTTCCCAGCACCAGTTGCACCTACGAAGGCAATTTTATGTCCAGGCTTAGCATATATGCTAACATCATGAAGAACTATTTTTTCTGGGAAATATCCAAAATCAACATCGAAGAATCTAATATCTCCTCTTAATTTAGTATAGGTTATAGTACCATCAGCTTGATGAGGGTGTTTCCAAGCCCAAACACCAGTTCTTTCTTCTGATTCAGTAATATTACCTTCTTCATCCTCTATAGCATTAACAAGTGTTACATATCCATCATCAACCTCTGGCACTTGGTCCATAAGTTCAAATATTCTGTCAGCTCCAGCAAGTCCCATTACAACTGAATTTATTTGTTGAGATATTTGATTAAATGAATTGGCAAATTGTCTTGACATACCAAGGAAGGTTACAACGGTACCTATAGATAAAGCTTCAATTCCACCAATAGAGCTAATTCCTATATTCTTTACATTAAGTAGATATAGCACTACTCCAACAACAGCTACAACTACATATAATATATTTCCAATATTATGAATAATAGGTCCAAGCATATTAGCATAGGCATTAGCATTATAGGCATCGTTATATAACGCATCATTTAGCTTATCAAAGTCTTTTTTAGCCTCTTCCTCATGGCAAAAAACCTTAACAACCTTTTGACCATTCATCATTTCCTCTATAAATCCCTCACATTTAGCAATACTTGCCTGTTGGCGAATAAAATATTTAGCGCTTCCTCCACCAATTTTCTTTGTTGCAAATAAAATAAAGATAACCGCAACAACTGCAACTAATGTTAAATATAAGCTATAGTAAAGCATAATAACAAATAACGTAATAACGGTAAATAAGGTATTAAATATTTGAGGTAGGCTTTGACTAATTAATTGTCTAATAGAATCGACATCATTAGTGTAGGTAGACATTATTTCACCATGAGCGTGTCTATCAAAATAAGATATTGGAAGTCCCTCCATTTTACCAAACATATCCATACGTATTCTAGCTAAAAAGCCTTGTGTAATTATCGCTAAAAGCTGAGTATATATAAATGATGATATAATTGCTACTACATAAATAGAACCAAGTGTTGAAATTAGCATTATCAAGGTATTTTTAACCTCAGGGAAGCTTGTTTGTATTCCTTTATAGATAACATCATCAATAATTCGTTGCATAAAAATAGATGCTGCCATTGAACCGATTCCAGTAAATATTATACATATTATTACTAAAATTAAGCGTAGCTTATAATACTTAAATAAATAAGACATTAATCTTTTTAATGTTTTTTTCTTATCAAAATCCTTAGTGATTTTCCCTTTTAATGGTGCCATTATTCTTCACCTCCATTACTATTAACCTTATTTTGAGAATAGTAAACCTCTTGATAAATAGCATTATTAGCTAATAATTCCTCATGAGTACCACAGGCATTTATTGTACCATTATCCATTACTATTATTTGATCACTGTCCTCAATTGAAGATACTCTTTGAGCAATAATAATCTTAGTAGTATTTGGAATATATTCCTTAAATGATTTTCTTATAAGTGCATCAGTTTTAGTATCTACTGCCGAAGTAGAATCATCTAATATTAATACCTTAGGCTTTTTAAGCAAGGCTCTTGCAATACATAATCTTTGTTTCTGTCCTCCAGAAACATTAGTTCCTCCCTGCTCAATATAAGTATCATATTTATCTGGAAAACTTTCTATAAATTCACTTGCACATGCAAGACGGCATGCTTCTTCTATTTCCTCATCAGTAGCGTTCTTATTTCCCCAACGTAGGTTTTCCTTTATTGTTCCTGAGAATAATAAATTCTTTTGTAATACTACCGCAACCTCATTTCTTAAGGTTTCAATATCGTATTCCTTAACATTATGTCCTCCGACATAGCAAGCACCCTTTGTAACATCGTATAATCTAGATATTAAATTAACCAAGGATGTTTTAGATGATCCAGTTCCACCCAAAATTCCAATTGTTTGACCAGACTTAATCTCAAGATTTATATCACTTAACGCATACTTAAGAGCATCTTGACTATACTTAAATGATACATTTTCAAATTTAATACTTCCATCCATTACCTCATATATTGGATTTTCTGGATTAGTTAAATCACTTTTCTCATTTAATACTTCACATATACGTATAGCTGATTCTATAGCCATAGTAATCATAACAATAATCATACTAAGCATCATTAAAGCCATTAGAGATTGAACTCCATAGGTAACAAGACCTTGCATTTGTCCAACTGATAATTTATTAAATATATATACTCCATCCACAAAAGATGAATTTTTAGGATTAACTATAATAATAGATCCTAGTAATAGTATTAAAAGCATTAAAGTATTAATTGAAAACTGCATCGCTGGGCTATTTAAAGCAACTATTCTTTCAGCATTTGTAAATTCCTTTTGTAAAGATGTTGTGGCCTTATTAAATTTTTCTCTTTCATAATCTTCTCTTACATATGATTTAACAACTCTTATACCACTAATATTTTCTTGAATTGAATTATTTAATTCATCATATTTCTTAAATACTCTTTTAAATCTTGGCATTGAAAGAACAATTATTAGTATAAATACAATTAATAATATAGGTGCAATTATTAAGAATATCCATGCTAAGCTAGGAGCCATTACAAATGCCATCACTATTGAAAATATAAGCATAAGTGGTGAACGGAAGGCTACTCTTACGATCATCATATAGGCCATTTGAACATTTGTAACATCTGTAGTCATTCTTGTGACTAAACTAGATGATTGAAATTTATCAATATTCGAAAATGAAAAATTATTAATATTTTCATACATATCCTTTCTTAAATTTTTAGCAAATCCAGATGAAGCCTTTGCTGAAAATTTACCTGATAAAATTCCAAATAATAAGGATAGCATTGCCATTAAAACTAAAATAATTGAGTAAATAGTAAGCATTTTATAATTACTATTACTCATCTGATCTACAAGCTTTGAGGTTACAAACGGTAGAACACACTCCATTGATACCTCTAGTATTATGAATACTATTGAAAGTATTGATGGTAATTTATATTCTCTAATACTTTTTGCTAATGTTTTTATCATATATTATTTCTCCTTTTTTACATTAACTATTACCTTTTTTAATAATTCAATCAAGGTTTGTTCTTCTTCTATACTAATTCCTTTTAAGATGGATTTTTCATTATCATCCATTCTTTTTATAATAACATCTTTAAATTCTTTTCCTTTAGATGTAATTATTATTTCCTTATATCTTGAATCATTATTACTAACTTTTCTTATAATATACCCCTTTAATTCTAATCTTTTAAGAATTCCTGATGCAGTTGCTGCTGTTACATCTAGAAGATGCTCAATATCCTTCTGATTTGTACAATCATTCTCATGTCTATACAAATACATTAATACTTCAAATTGCTGAGAAGTTAAATCAAATTCTCTTAAATCAATATTTTTAAAACTTTCATATGCTTGTGATAAAACCTTAACATAGTATCCTAGATGTTTTTTATTCAACTGCATTCACCTCTTTCGATTAGTTAGCACGCTAACTATTATATTGAGTTTGATATAAAAAGTCAATAAAAAAAAATAATATTCTAAAGACATTTCTTCAGAATATTATTTTTAAATTAAAGTTAAAAATTAAAGCCATTCCATCCCCAATTTTTAACTTCCTCATATTTAAAATACATATGATCCTTTTTAATATTTAAATGATTCTCTAGTACCTTTGTTGCAAGAGTAGTAAATTTTTCAAAGTCAGCTCCTGATACATTACCAAAAACCTTTAATTCAAGATAGCTTATAGGCTCATCATTTTTCCCTTTGAAATATAAATGTGATTCATCAGTAATATTTATCATCAACCAATCTTCACTTTTTCCAGGAATAGCCTCAATGATTTTACCAAAATCATTCTTTAAGCATTCCTCCTGTGCTTTACTAATTTTTTTTGAAACCTTTAAATCTATAAATGGCATTTTTTTCACCTCTTAGATATATTATAATACATATTACTCACTAATTTGATTATCTTTTTTATTTTCTCCTGTAATATGGTCAATAAATATATGCAATCTCTTATATAATAGGAAGGTAATAATAAATACTAATAAATATCTGAATAGATTAAATGGTAATACCCCAACAAATAAATAATACGTCATAAAATTATTTTCATTTATTCCGCTTATATATTTCATACCACCTACTAGCATAGACATACTAAATTTAGCTATTTTCATATATGCAGGGATTAATATAGCATAATTAGCTATTATAGCTACAAATGTAGCAAGTAGCATTCCAATTACCATTGAAAATATTGCACCCTTTAAAGAATGATTTCTTTTATATAAAAGTCCTGCAGTTGTAGTAAGAGTAAGTCCTATTAATAAATCAGCAAGCTCACCTACCCCTACCGTCATTGTTGCAGGTAGCTTAACAAAAAATCTAAGGACAATAATAAGCCCTCCAGATAGTGGACCATACATAAAGCTTACTATTAAAGCTGGTACATCACTAAATTGAACATCTAGCCAGCTTGGGAAAAATGGTAGATTAAATTTTGCAAAATAATAAAGAATAACACTTAACCCTGCAAAAATTGAGATTACTGTCATTTGCTTTACAGTAAGCTTTTTAATATTAAATACATTTTGTAAGTAGTAATATAAATTACATGCACCAGCTAATAATCCTATTGCACCAATAATATACATTGCATAAATGTATGCTGGTGATGATGCAAAGGTAGCTTTATTAAAATTTAAGACATAAGCGGTTATAATTAACCCAAGTCCAAGCACTAAAGCTATAATAGCGCCTATTAGTACTCTTAAAGTACTCTTCTTTTCTATTGTTTCCATATTTTTTCTGCTCCTATTCCGGGTAATAAATAAAAATGGCCCCATCAGGAGCCATAAAGCACGAAAAAGAATATAAAAAAACATACCTCTTCCATCTAGACTATACTATCGGTATAGGAATTTCACCTATTCATGCCCTAAGGCTCGCGGACTTTACCGCCGGTCGGGAATTTCACCCTGCCCTGAAGTTTTATTTATTATCACAACTAAATTATAAGTATATAGAAACTATTTGTCAACAAAAAAAGAATTAATCCTGTAGATTTTAGTTTAATTAAAACTGCATAGTTAAAAAATAGTTTTAATGCCTAATCTAATATAATTAATTAAGTTTTAGCTTCAAATTACCCAAGTGAAAATCCATCTCAATTTGTAATTTGAAACCAATACGAAATATTAATCATTTAATATATATAAATTTATTATATTATTATTTTAATAACTCTTCTATAGAACAATCTAATGTTGTAGCAAGTTTTAATAATATTTCTCCTTGAGCCTTTAATATATCATTTTCACCTTGTTCATAAGATTTTATTGTTCGTAAATTAACACCACTTAACAAAGATAATTGTTCTTGAGTTAACTTTCTTTTTATTCTTATTGTTTTTAATGTGGATAATTTTGGGAACAAATCCAAAATCATTTCTATTGTTTTCATTTCAGATGCTTCATGATACGGATAATATAAAGATATAATCTTAGAAAATGGCATTAAAATAAGAATCTCTTTAAATGATTTATTTAAATACCATTGAGCTTTTGCAAGCACCCATCCAGCCCAATACTCTTTAGTTTTATCCATTGGATAGGTAGTATATTCTATATCCTTATTTAAAATTAACATAATCATTTCTGTAGCTGATTTACCAGCTAACATATTAGGTGAGGCACTCTCTATTTCTCTTGAAACCATAGAATCTGCAAACTTCATTGCAAATTCATCTGGATCAAGTAACAAAGCATTAATTGCAAGATCAAACAACTCGCCTAAATTATGCATAACAGTATTAAGATATAATTCATTGTAAGCGTGGATCATTTGACTTAATATCTCCTCTCATAATGTCTATCATATAAATATCATCAGTAATAAAAGATTCTCCTCTTTTATTTGATAAATATGATAATCTAGCAAGCTCATCTCTATTTTTCTTAAGTGGATAATAAATAGTATTTTGAGCTTCTTCATAACCTAAATATTTTATTTTAGAAAATGCTTTTTTGGATATTAAAACAATCTGATTGCCTAGATTTCCTAATTTCATTACTTGCGATAATCTTCTTACAAATATTCTATTTTGCAAAAAATCATTTGCAAATGAAAAATACGAATCATCCGCACGATGCCCTTTTATAATATCATATCCTTCTGTGCAAACTTTAAAATTCTTTAATATATATTCTTTAGCTGCAATTCCAAAATCATTATCTAAAGTAAATTTTCTATTTTCTAGTAAAATTGAAATCCAATGAAGTAGACAATATTCTTTACTATTTAAATCTAAAACCTTTAAGTCAGTCATATCTAATATATACTTATTTGCGTATCCATTATGTAATTCACTACATGCCCATTCTTTAGCTAGTTCTATATATTCTGTACAATAAAATCCAAGTCCATAATCATTATATGCCTTTCCCTTTCCATATTCTGGTATTTCAATAATATTTTCAGAACCATGATATATAACAATCTCATTCTCCATTTTATCATCTCCAACGCCATTATACCATTACAATGGTAGCATTGCAAGATAAAACCATATCATAAAAACAATATTATATAAGAATTTATATCTTTTCTTCAAAAAAAAACACATTAGTTTACAACACTAAATTGTTTACTAATATGTCTTTTTATCAGTTTAATTAAACAAAATCATAATCTGTTTTATTAAATTACTTAAAAATTAATGATTCAGAAGTCATCTCCACAGGCTTTTCAATCTCTAATAAATCTAGTAATGTTGGAGTAATATCTGATAAAATTCCACGTTCTCTAAGCTTTAATGACTTATCAGTTATTACAAGAGGTACTGGATTAGTTGTATGTGCTGTATATGGATTTCCTTCCTCATCAAGAAGCTTTTCAGCATTACCATGGTCAGCTGTAATAATCGCAACTCCACCAACCTTGTCTAAGGCATCAACAATTTGTCCAATACATTTATCAACTACCTCAACGGCCTTTACTACTGCCTTTATGACACCTGTATGTCCAACCATATCACAGTTAGCAAAATTTAAAATGATAGTATCATATGACTCACTCTTAATTGCATCTAAAACCTTATCAGTTACCTCATATGCACTCATCTCTGGTTGTAAATCATAAGTAGGTACCTTTGGAGAATTTACAAGCACTCTATCTGAACCCTCAATGCTCTTATCAACTCCACCATCAAAGAAGAAGGTAACATGAGCATATTTTTCAGTTTCAGCAATACGTAGCTGTGTCATTCCTGCGTCACTTACTACATCCCCATATAAATTATCAAGACTTACAGGCTTAAATGCAACCTCACCCTTAACACTATCAGCGTAGTTCATCATACTTACAAAGAATACCTTCTTAGGTCCATTAGAAGTATCTAATTGAACATCTGTTGGGTTTTTAAGCATATTTTTAGTTTTAAGTGGATTTGACAAGGCTGTACCTATTTGAATAGCTCTATCAGGACGATAGTTAGCAAATACCACTGAATCTCCATCCTCTATTGTTCCTTCCTTATCAACTACAAATGGTACAACAAACTCATCAAGCTTTCCTCGCTTGTAAGATGTTTCAATACCCTTTATAGCAGAATCAAACTCTTCTCCTAATCCTTGGGTCATAGCATCATATGCAAGCTGAATTCTATTCCAGTTTTTATCTCTATCCATTGCATAGTATCTTCCAGATACTGTAGCAATACTAATTGACTTTTCTTCTAATACCTTATTAACATATTCACAAGCACTATTTGGGGCAACATCACGTCCATCTAATATGGCGTGATAATATACCTTATCAATTCCATTTAAAGCTGCCATTTTAGCTATTGCCTTAATATGATCAATATGAGAATGTACTCCACCAACTGAGCATAATCCTAATATATGAAATTTCTTATTATTTTCCTTAGCATTTTTTATAGCACCAAGAATTGCCTCATTATTATAGAATGTTCCATCCTTAATTGCTACATTTATTCTAGTTAGAGATTGATATACAATTCTACCAGCACCAAGGTTCATATGTCCAACCTCTGAATTACCCATTTGTCCTTCAGGAAGTCCTACTGCTTCTCCTGAAGCATCGATAATTGTATTAGGATATTCCTTAAATAGTCTATCCAAATTTGGTTTGTTAGCCACAGAAACAGCATTAGATGCAGATGCATCTGCTAATCCATATCCATCCATAATTATTAACATAACTGGTCTTTTTTTCATAATTTTATCTCACTTTCTTATTTGTCCATTACCATATATTTTATATTTATATGTCATCATTTCTTTAAGTCCCATAGGACCTCTTGCATGCATTTTTCCTGTTGATATTCCAAGCTCTGCACCAAATCCAAAGCATCCACCATCACTAAATCTTGTAGAAGCATTATGATACAAGCATGCAGCATCAATTTCATTTAGAAACTTAGAGGCATTAGCTTCATTTTTAGTTATAATAGCCTCACTATGCTTTGTACCATATTTACTAATATGATCAATTGCCTCATCAACATTATCAACAAGCTTTATATTAACCTCTTTATCATCAAATTCAGTATAATATGATTCTACAGGGGTAGAGTCAAGATACTTCTTTACCTCATCATCTGCATGAACTACTACTATTTTATCAAAATTATTAGCTTTTAGTAAAGCAAAATACTCATTAGCTATCTTTCTATTAACAATAATGCATTCTATAGCATTACACACTGCAGGATTAGATAATTTAGCATTTAAAGTAATATCTAGTGCCATATTTAAATCGGCTTCCTCGTCAATATATAAATGACAGGTTCCAGCTCCTGTTTCAATAACAGGAACTAAGGAATTATTTACAACATTATCAATAAGTCCCTTACCACCTCTAGGAACCACTAAATCAATTTTATCCTTCATTAATATTAGCTCATTAACGATACTTCTATCTGTTTCTTCAATTAGAGAAATACTATCAATAGGAATATAATCCTTTATAGCATCTCTCATAATACCTACTAATGTCTTATTGGTATTAATAGCTTCCTTACCGCCTCTTAATACACAAACATTTCCAGTCTTAATTGATAGGCTTGCGATATCAACACAAACATTTGGTCTTGATTCAAATATCGCAAGTATAACCCCAAATGGGACAGCCTCTTTCTTTATAATAAGACCATTTGGTCTATTTATTGTTTCTAGGGTTTCTCCTAATACATCTTTAAGCTTACTTACAGATATAATATCTGCTGCAATATTTTTAATTTTCTCTTCTGTCAAACTAAGTCTTTTTTTCATTACTGGTAATATATCAGATGCATTATCTAAATCTAATTGGTTAGCCTTAAGTATTAATGGCATATTATCTACTAAAGCCTTACTCATAGACTCCATTGCCTTAATTCTTAATTCATTTGATACTAATGGTAATGTTTTTTTAGCTATATTAGCATTATTAATTACCTCTAAATAATTACTCATTATATTCTTCCCCTATCAATACAATATCATTTGCATGAATTACTGTGTTCTTACCTTTATATCCTAAAATATCACTAATTGCCTTAGAATCACAGCCTTTAATTTTAGCTAAATCATAGCTATTATATTTACAAATACCTTTAGCTATAACCTTATCATTACAAACAACATTAATAACCTCACCATCTTCGAATGCTCCGGCAATACCTATAATTCCTTTAGGAAGAAGACTCTTTCTATCAAGTAAAGCCTTCATAGCACCCTCATCAATTATAACACTTCCATGAGGTCTTGTTTTATATAATATCCATTGATCCTTAGAATTCATTATTTCCTTAGAAGCCAAGAATAAGGAACCATCAAAATCATCACTAAAAGCCTTATGGAGATTTTCAATATTTAAGGCATTCATAATAATCATATCAACCCCTGAGGTAGTAGCTATTTTCGCAGCCTTAATCTTTGTTGCCATTCCACCAGTACCTACACTTGTAGAGCTTCCATGTCCCATTTCGATAATACTTTCCGTAATTTCTGGTATTACTCTTATAAATTTAGCATCGCTACATGTTTTAGGATTATCAGTATATAATCCATCAACATCAGACATTAATACAAGTCTTGAAGCTCCTACCATTGGTGCAATTAAGGCAGCTAGGGTGTCATTATCTCCAACCATAATCTCCTCTACCGCTAAAGCATCATTTTCATTAATAATAGGTATTACATCATTTTCTATTAAGGTATTAATAGTATTTTCAAGATTTATTAATCTTTTTCTATCTGCAAAATCATCATGATTTAAAAGAATTTGAGCGCATTTTAATCCGTATAAATCACAAATTGTTTCATATCCGTTCATTAAAATAGCCTGTCCAACCGCAGCACATGCCTGCTTCATCTTAATATCCTTAGGCTTAACTCCAAGCTTATATGCACCTACAGCTACCGCTCCTGACGTAACTACAATTGGTTTAATTCCTTCATCATGAAATATTGAAAGCTCTCTTACTAGATCAAGTATTCTTTTATTATCAAGTTTTCCATTTTTAATTAAAGATGATGAACCAATCTTAATAACTATCCTTTTCATATCTTATTCCTCTAATCTATTAAACTTTCTCAACCATAGAATATTACGAATAGCTATTACTCCCATCCATTTTATTTGGGCAGTTGAAGCCTCTGCTTGATCATTGTCCCAATAAAAATTAGGCTCCCATAATCCATGTGATGCAACGGAATTAATAATATAATCAAGATGCTCATCAATTAATTCATTAATTGCCTCATCTTCTGTATATGAATCAAACATCTCAAGTGGTAAATTACAATATGTATTAAATTTATCCTTATCACGCTCTACCATCTTAGAAGCAAAATCAAATAGTTTTTTCTTTAAAGCATCTAATTTATCACTAAACAATTCCTTTTCAGTTATACATTCTATAAAGGCCTTATATGATATAAATTCCTCTTTAGTAACCTCTTCTTTATTTAAAAAACGTTCTATTATATCTATAGACATCTTATATGCCTTTTTATAATATGGATTATTAGAATCTGTTAAAAATAATGTATATCCTAAAATAGCTGGCTTAGGTGCATCACCAAATGAAGCTAAATTAGTTTCATTGTACTTAAACCATGAAGCACAAACCGAATTATTATTAGATGGTATTATAGCCTCCCATTTATCAAGTCTATTATATAAATAGTTAAAAGCCTTTTTTAGCATATCAAGTAAGGTAGGATCCTCATTAATATTTTTAAACCCTGCTTGTTTTACAATTCTTAAAGCTTCATATACCTGATATACTGAGCTATCCTTATTATAATTATCTATTTCAAGAGCATGGGCAAATCCACCATCTTTGTTTTGATATCCACTTAAAGCTGTTGATACATACATGAGTGGCATATCATTAGAAAATAGCACATTAAATAATGCTACATCTATGTCTCTAGCTCTATTAAACATTTGAAATTCTATCGTTTTAAATGCTTCCTTTGAAAGTTTTAACATAGTTAAACTCACTCCTTTAGATTATTTTACTATAATTGCATATTTTTTAAAAGTAAAGATATTAAAAAAAAGATATTTCTTGTATAATATTTAATAAGGATGTGATATTATGCCCCTTACAATGACTAATTATTTACTAACAACTAAATTATTAAATTATCTAGATGAAACATATGAAACAGCTACTAGAAAAAAATTAAATAATGGTGATATGCTATTTAAATCAGATAAGGTTTTTCTTTTCTCTAATTTCTTTGAGGTTTTAAATATTGAAAATAAGTATTCAATATATGATTCATTTTTAGATGATAAGATATTTAAAAATATTAAAGATATCACTATAAAATACATCAAAAATAATCATTATAATAAAGAAAACATTATCTTTATTATTTCTATAATAACAGCAAGACAAATAAAAATTCATACTGATTTATACTTTAACTATTTCAATGAAAAATTTTCTTGGGATAATAACATTCAAAGTACTGATGCTGATTATTATTACACAGTAGATAATAGTAATTATGATTTCAAAACGCCTCTGGCACAAAAATTTGATAAGTCTTTTATTCTTGATTTTGATGATTATGATTTTATAAAATCAATAATTAATGATTCTCTTTTCTTTCCACTAGGAGATAAATTATTTTTAGAACAGGCTAATAAATTTCAAAAAATATTATCTCATAAAAAAGCTTCATTTTCTAAATATAAATATTACTATTATAAAAAGGAAAAAAACACTCTTACAAATAAAGAATTTCTTAAAGCTAAGCACTTTAAGAATAACTCCTTCTATGATATTTTAGAAGATGCATATAACGATGCATATAAGGAAGCTAAAAGCTTATTAAATGATGTATTCTTATAATAAAATAATAGGACTCAAACGAGTCCTATTATTTTATTATTGGAATATTTGTAAGCTCAGGTAATGGATATTGGAAATATACCCCTTCTGATTCTATCGTATTTACAGTGTGATCCTTATCCATAACAAGCTTAGTAGCACATAAATACTTAGTAATTACACCATATGATTGATCATCCCAGGTAACATCTACACCATACCATCTATCATTGATGCATACATAATTCCATGCATGTCCAACATCTTGTGATTCTCCTGAAACCATAAGACATTTTATATCAAATAATGAACATAGATAATAAAAAGCCTTAGCATAGCATTCGCAAACACCAGCATCATATTCAAGTATTCCTACTAGACTATGGGCCCAGTGCTCATCTGTTGGGGTAGTAGTACCTTGAACATAAGCATAATCAATGTTATTTGCAATATAATCATGAATGGTCTTTACCTTTGTATAATCATCCATAGTATCTGATATTTCTTGGGATACTGTTGCCTCAAGAAGTAATAAATCTGACTCTATTTCTCTTCTTACGCTATAGTTCTTGTAATCCTCATTAACATTTATATAAATTTCCTTTGAACTATATATAACCTTATTATCTAGCCAATAATACCATGGATTTTCATTGTAAAATACTCCCCAAACCTTTACTGCATCCTCACTACTTAACCCATTTAATGGTACTTTAGATAAATTATAAATAGTCATACTACTTCCATTTACACTTAAGTTAGTAGGAGTTAAATTTTCATTTGATATAGCCTCACAGGCAGAGGCCATTCTTTCATAAAGTAGAGCCATTTGAGTATTGTTTTCCTTAAAATAATTATATCCATATAAATTATTTATATTGTAGCTTAATCCCCCATTGAAACTAAAGCTACAATCAGAATCTTGGCATATATATGTAGAATATCCAAATCCATATAAATCATTTGTAGCCTCTACTTTTTTAGATACAATGAAATTATGCTCTAGGGTTTCGGTTTCAACAATAAATGAATATGTGACATTTGAATCCTGATATGTATATTTCACAATACCCTTTTCTAATAGAGTTGGCTTTAATAATTCTTCAGTAGTATATCCACTATCTAATAAATTAGGTAAGACATATCCATCTGTATGACTATATCCTCCATAATTACATTCTCTTCTTATTAACCCTGTAGTAGTTTCAGTTGGTGTTGTAACTAATACGTAGTTACCATATTCATGATGATGAGTATATTCTTCTATAACACTATAGCCACAAACACTACATGTCTTTTTACGTGTTCCAGCCTCTGTTGGTGTCGCAACAGCTATATACTCCCAATCATTAAATTGATGGGTGTCATAACCCTTAACTTTATCAGTATCACTATCTACAGCCTCACGCCAATGATGAGTTTCATTATAGGTATATTCATCACTATACCTTACTCCTAATTGATCAATAATATCGCATGATGTTAAAGATACTGCCATAAGTAATAAAAAAATTAAGCTAAGATATTTTTTCAAAATATCAACCTCCTATCCAGTAATACGTATACTTACATAATACTTCATTAATCTAAATATCAAGGTTCTAAACATTCTTTTATCTTCCTTAGATAATGCTTTATATGATTTAATAAGCTTTACAGTTGATTTTATCATATTAGCCTTTATCTCTGTAATCTCTGTGATTTCCGATGCAACAAATATATCATTTAAAATATATAAAAACTTTTTCTTTTCATTTAAATTTAAGCTATTAATCCACGAATACATAGCCTTATCTGCAACTCTTATTAGTCTATTAACATCCCTTAAGCATCTAAATTCACAGCCATTTACCTGCCATGCAAATAAATCATGCTGATTAATTAAAATACCATTACATTTTACTGTTTTATAATCACTACTATGATTTAGTAAAATTCCTACCATATCATGAAATGGTACATATCTTTTAATCTTATTTTTTACTCGCTTATATTCTTTGGTATCATATAATCCATCTAAAAAGCCTGGTCCATCAAAATCAAGAACCTCTTTAATTCTTCTTTGATAATTCTTATTCAAATAGGTCATACAGTATACGGCAATATTCCCACCCTTTGAATGACCTACTATATAAAATTCACCATTATACTTGTCCATAATTCTAGTAATATAATCTAATCCTAGCTGATGTGAAGGCATCCTTTCATTAACAAGCATATTTAAATTTTCTCTCCATGAGGCAATAGTAGGATCAGTTCCACGAAATGCAATAATATATTTATTACCAAGCTTAAAAAGCATTGCGTAAAATCCTACATTTCTATATGTATAATACGTAACTTCTCCTAGCATTAATTTTGAAAATCTTTTAGATTCTATAGCTTTAAGGAACAATTTTTCATTATTATCCTTAAATAGCGTATCCTCACTTAACATTTTTGAATGCTCCTTAAGTGAGGAAATAGGCTGTAATCTATAAAATAAATTATCAAACTTTTCAAAGTTTAAATAACTAAGCTCTGCAAAAATTAATTGATCAACATGGTTCAATTTCATTTTTTTTATAGACCTATTTCCATATGTGTCTAAATAATCAAATACCCCTTTTGACATCTTAATCCTCTCTTTTTTAAAAAAAGCCGAAGGAAAACCTTCGGTCTTTTCATTACGCACTTAAAATAGTAATTACTACTTCCTTACTAAAAGACTCTAGTAATATTTCATCTAAAATATTTTGTGGTAGCTTTTCACGTAAGGCTGACACAATTTCTTTTTTAGATGTTATCTTATCTAATAATAAATCAACATCATTTGGACTTAAATGCTTACATAAATTAATAATAAACTTATCAACATCCGCATTAAATGCATATGATAATACATCAATAAGTTTTAGCTTACGTTCATTTTTAAAATCTACAACAATCTTATCAACATCATCTGGAGTTAACTTATCCTCTATCTCAAGAAGTGCTTCCTCCTCATCATGCTCTTTTAGAATTTTAGAAACAACTGTTTTATTATATTTTAATGCAATTTTACTTACTAAATTATAAGATTCCTCATCAACATCTTTAAACTTACTATTAGAAAGAGGACCATTTTTTAATCTAGCTAAACCTTCTATAAAGTCATATAAGTAGGCGGCCTCATCATTATCCATTTTATAGCTTGCCTCAAGCCAATACGCAGCTTCATAATCATTTTTAGCAACACCAAGTCCATAATGATAACAAAATCCTATCTTATAAAATGCCTCACTACCACCCTTTGTAGTTGCAGCCTTCTTATACCAAAATAGTGCTTCATCATAGCTTTGAGTTACTCCTACACCGTAAAAATATGAATCACCAAGCTTTAGGGCAGCATAATAATCTCCCTTTTCAGCAGCTCTTACAAACCAGTATACAGCTTTATTATAATCAACATCAATACCATAACCATAATAAAAGAATTTACCAAGTTCATATTGGGCTTGAGTATATCCATCCTTTGCTAGGGTATTCATAATTTCAAATGACTTTAAATAATCCTTCTTTACCTTTAAATTCATTGCTTGATTAAATTCATCCACAGGATTAATTACATAAAATGAAGCTAAAACCTTTTGGATTTCCTTTTTATCTGCTTCCTTTAGTCCTTTACCCATGTTATAGCATGCAGTAAGAAGATTACCATATTCTGGATTATTACGATAATATTTTTTACAATGATCAATTAATTCATAATAAACCTTATTAGATGCCTCTAATTCTGTAAAATTACATTTTTCCTCACAGTAATTTGAAATTAATTCTACAACATTTTTACATTTTATTGCCATTTCTTTTCCACTTCTTTCAATATCATGATAAGATAATTTATCATTTTATACAATTATACATTATATTTCATTATTTTACAATCAAAGTCTATTATTTTAGAATATCATTCACATTTATAGTAGGAATATCCATATAAATTTTTTCTAAAGAAAAATATTCTCTTTCCTCCTTAGTAAATACATGAACTAATACCTCGTGACAATCAACTAAAACCCATGCGGTATTCTTTCCTTCTATATTTCTAACATCATAACCAGCTTGGGCTAAATCATCCTTTAAATAAGAAGTTACTGCATCTGATTGTCTTGATGAATCAACTGTAGATATAATAATATAATCAAATAAAGGTGAATATCCCTTCATATTATAAATTACTACATCTGTAGCCTTTACCTTTTCTAGTGAATTAATTATTGTTTTTAGCATAACATTTCTCCTCGTATTCCTTTAAAATTAATAATTGAGTTGGGTGAACGGTATCACCATTTTTTTTAACATGCTCAATTGTTTTAAGTGTTGAAAAATATATTGCCTCATCTATTCCTTTATCAAATAGTATTTCACGACACCTAATACAATCCTCATATTTTCTATTTTCTTCGGTATAATCACTAATCATTATTATTTTTTCTAAATCACTCATATTTACTCTACCAAACACATGATTATGTATAGCATTAAATATACTATCATCATCTATTTCAAAAACATCATGAAGGGCTTTTGCACTACAATATGCATGATATAAGAAGGGATATTTTCTACATTCCTCCTTCTCAGCTCCATTAGTTAAATAATCATCCATTTCTTCAAATGTTTCATATTTATAATAATCATGTATTAAGGCAGCTATTCCTGCTTTAATCCTAGAGACATTATATATATCTGCAAGCCTCAAGGCCATATTATATACACCTATAATATGAGCAAATCTATTTTTATGATTATCTTTATACTTATTATTTACTATTTCAAAAACTCTTTTTACATCATTCTCCGATAATTGCATTTCTTAAAAACACATCCGTATCCTTTATTACTTTCACTCTTATCCTACATGGCTTATTTATACATATAAAGCCTAAGCCTGAAATAACAATATCCTTCTTTTTATTTCCTATTTCAAATTCAATATCTTCATATTCTAAATTTACTTCCTCAAGTGATGGAGGATTTAGCATTTTTCCTAAATGAGTATTTAAAAATTCATCAATTTTTTCAGATTTAGATCTATGAAGCAACAATTCATTTGAAAAATAGCATGTAAAACTTACATTATCACCACTTAACAAATCAAAAACCGCAAGACCAGAAACATATATACAATTTCCGAATTTTAATTGATAGGTAATAGGCTTAATTTCATTTTTAGGTAATATTTTTTTATATGATACTGGTAATATTTTAGAAAAAATATTATTTACATTTATAAGTCCTGGAGTATCAATAAAAGCCTTATTATCCTCAAAAAAAGGTATATTTATAGTATCAAGAGTTGTACCTGGAATTTCTGATGTTGATATTAAATCATCACATCTTGTTGTAAATCTCTTTAGTAACCCATTAATTAATGATGATTTACCAACATTAGCACATCCAACAAAATATACATCTCTTCCTTTTCTTAAAAAATCTATAGTATTCATTAGCTCATCTAAATAATATCCTTTTTTACTAGATACTACGTGAATAGCATCTACCCTAAAGAAAATTCTATTTACCATATAGCTTAACCAATCAACTATTTTAGCTACATTAGTACTTTTAGGTAATAAATCTAATTTATTCGCAACTAATATTACCTCTTTATCTCTTAAATGATTAATTATATCAGGAATGAATGTTCCCGTAAAATCAAACAAATCAACTATTAACACAATAAGTCCATTTTTCTTTAGGCATCCATTTAATACATTCAAGTAATCCTTAGGATCAGCTAATATTTTAGGCATTTCATTATAATGGTTTAGTCTAAAGCATCTTTTACAGTATATATTCTTTAAAGAATCAATATTTAAGCTTGGTACATATCCTGCCTTATCCTTATATTCAGTTTGTAAGATGGCTCCACACCCAATACACTTTTTAGCCTGCAATTTTTTCACTCACATATCTTTGTAATTTTTCTTTATATAATGAAGGATATTTATTCATAATTCTTTTTATTATTCTATTTTCTATCCTTCTATTAAACCTAGTTGTCCAAATTTCTGTTTTAGGATCAATATTTTTTACCATTATTGTGTAAAGCTTCATTCTTTTAGAACCAAATTGATCAGTCATTATCTGATCACCAATTTCAACTATTTCATCTCTATTATATTTTCTAGATGCTTTTTTTATAGCCTTTTTAAGTCCACACTTTAAAGGCTTTTTAGCACTGTATACATATTTTAATCCTAGATTATTAGAAAAGCTACTTACTCTTAATTTTTTATTATTTGAACAAATTATTATTTCAAATCCCATTTCCTCTAATTTATTCTTCCAATCAATTAATTCCTTTGTTGGCATAGATTCCTTATAGGAAATTAACGTATTATCTAAATCAGTAAGAATTAATCTTTTACCCATTTCATATAATTTAATGTAATCAATGTCATAAATTGTCGTATAGTATTCTTCTGGTATAAACTTTTTTACATCAAAAAAGTATTCTATCATTATAAATCACCATATTGATTATATACTATTTATCTTAATTTTAAAAGGGGATTTTTTTGTGTTTAGTTTAGTCTTTCTATTGCCGTTTTTAGGCGCTGTAAAAAGCGAATCATATCCACCAAAGCTTTCTGATGAAATGGAAAGAAAATATTTAGAGCTTATGCAAAAGGGAGATATGAACGCTCGTAATAAATTAATTGAGCATAATTTAAGATTAGTAGCTCATATAGCTAAAAAATATGACAATATCAATGAGGATAAGGATGATATATTAAGTATTGGAATAATTGGATTAATTAAAGGAATTGATACCTTCAAGCTTGAGCATCAAAGTAAGCTTGCAACCTATATTGCTAGATGTATAGAAAATGAAATACTTATGAGTATCAGAAGCAATAAAAATAAAAATAATTGTGCCTATTTATATAGCTCTATAGGTGAGGATAAGGATGGAAATGAAATCGAATTAATAGATGTCATAAAGGATGACAGTCCCTCTATAATGGAAGAGTTATGTCATGAGGATAAAATATCAAAGCTATTTGAAGCATTAAGCATTTTAAATGAAAGAGAAATAGATATTATAAATAGACGCTATGGACTAAATAATACAAAAATTCAAACTCAAAAGCAAATAGCTCATGATTTAAAAATATCTCGTTCATATGTCTCTAGAATAGAAAAAAGAGCTTTAATAAAGCTCTATTTAGAATTACTAGAATAATATTATTTAATACTATTGATTCTTACCTTGTGTTCTTTTCCTGTTTCAGTAATTACAGTAACAACATCTCCAGGCTTATGTCCAATAATAGCCTTTCCAAGAGGCGCCTCATTTGAAATTTTTCCATCTAAAGGGCTTGCTTGAATAGTACCTACAATTTGATAATCAAAGGTTTGATTTAAACCAATATATGTTACATTAACATGTGATCCAGTACTAATTACATTTAAATCACTTTTCTCAATAATCTTAGCATTCTTAATATATTCTTCTAATTGTTTAACTCTTGCATCTAAACGTGCTTGTTCATCACGTGCAGCATCATAATCAGCATTTTCTGATAAGTCTCCTTGTGCACGAGCAGCAACTAGTGCTTCAATATTAGCAGGAATTAATTCATCCTTAATATGACGTAATTCTGCTTTTAATTCTTCTAATCCTTCTTGTGTAACTTCATAAACTTGCTTATTCATGGTTATTCCTCCATTTATACCTTTATATTATACAATAACATTTAAAAAAATCAAATACCAAATTAGTATTTATCTTTATATTTTAAGCTTCTAAGCTCTTTTTGAATTTGTTTAGCATTATAAAAATGACTATCAAAATATTTATAGAAATCATTTTGATGTCCTAAATATTTAAAATGACATAATTCATGATTAATTATACAATCAATATATTTAGTGTCATACTTCATACAAATACCACTGAAGGTAATCATATTTCTTTTAGGGTAGCATTTACCAAAAAATGTTTTCGTGTATTTAAATACAAGTTTGGGCTTTGTTATTTTTAAATCACTATAATTAGTAAAAATCATATCAAATCTTTTAGAAATATATTCACCTGCTTGAATAGTATAAAATTTATGTATTAGCTTAGAAATAACTAAATCATCAACATTTTTGGTTTTAATAACTAGCCTATCACATGTTAAATAAACATTATATTCATTAGCCTCTATAATCTCTACTTCATACTCACGACCTAAATAGTGAATAGTATTACTAATTTCAATATTATTCTTGTTATTAATAAGCTTAGCAAGCTTATTTTTATTTTTTTCAAGCATTTCAATAATTTGATTTCTAGATAATACCTTAGGACTAGTTATAATAATCTTACCATCTTTATATCGATAATAAATATATTTATTACTTCTTTTAATTATTAATTCAAGCTTGATATTATACCCAAGAAAATTAATTTCCATTCTTACACAACCTTATCATATCATATGGTTCTAAAGGAATATCACAATAGAAATTAACTATTTGACCTGGGTGCCTTGCAGCATCAAGGCTATTGCCAAGCTCATCTTTTATCTCTCCAATTTTAATAATAGTTGAATCCTTATGTGGCCCAAAAATCTCAAGTGTAGTATTTGGAAGGAAAAAATTTCTTTCCTCTACATAAGCTATTTTATTTTCCTTATCATAGGAAGTAACTATTCCTACAAATTCCTGTGTTGGCTGTTCACTTCTTAAATTATATAATTGCTCAGTAACACCAATATTTCCATGTAAGAATCCATATGATGTTAATCTATTTTCTGCTTTTTTGATATCATTTTCATATTTAGATGGATCTAATACCTTACCAGTATTTAGATATTCATCAATAATTTGCCTATAAGCCTTCACAACCGTTGCAATATAATGAAGACTCTTCATTCTTCCTTCTATTTTAAATGAATCAATACCAGCATCAATCATTGCAGGTATATCTCTTATTGCGCATAAATCCTTACTAGACATTGCAAAATAGCTTCCATCTGGGTTAATCTTTTTATCATTTATATATAAATCATAATTCCATCTACAGGAATGTGCACATCCTCCACGGTTAGCATCTCTATTAGACATATTATTACTTAGCATACAGCGCCCACTATAGCTAACACACATTCCTCCATGAATAAAAGCCTCAATATCAACTGGTGATTTATCACAAATATCCTTTATTTCCAAAATAGATAGCTCTCTACCTAATACCACTCTATCAGCCTTATGTGATACCCAAAAATTAACAGTATTAGAATTAATAGATGATTCCTGAGTTGATACGTGAGCTTCCATTTTAGTATACTTCTTAACACAATCAAGGATATAAAATGACGCACAAATAATAGCATCAACACCACATTCCTCAAGCTTAGTTAGATGTTTTATCAAACCATCCATATCTGTCTCATGAGGTAATATATTACAAGTAACATGTACCTTAGCGTTATGCTTGTGAGCAAATAGACAGCCTTCCTTAATATCCTCATAGGTAAAGTTTGAGGCTCTACTTCTAAGTGAGAATTCCTTTCCTCCAATAAATACTGCGTTAGCACCATACATTACCGCTATTTTTAGCTTTTCTAAATCTCCCGCAGGCGCAAGTAATTCAACATTTTTCATTATCTTTTCACCTCCGGCTTAATATAAACAGTATCCTCATACATAAATCCATCCTCAATATGGAATAATTCATTTAGTTTTCTAATAGCACTATCTAAAGACATTTTATCATTTAAGGTATTATAATAAATTTCTATGGCTTGATTAAATAAGCTTTCCTCTAAAAAAATAGAATCTAAGAATAGATAATCTAATTCCTTAATAATATTTACTTCCTTTAAGGCACTGAATACATATGGTCTATATAATAAGGTCCCATGTTCATTTTGAACAATATGATAAAAATCTTCTCTTATTTCTTCGTTTAAATAGCTATTATTATTATCAATTTCAAAATCTGCACCTAAAAATTCCTTATATGTATCAAGTAGTTTTCTTTTAGAATGAAACATTTGATGATATCCAAATGCCTTATACCATATAGCCCCATTCTTTTTGCTATTTATTATCTTAACGTCATTAAGTGGTATTTCTAAGGATAAGGAACAAGCCTTCATATTGCAAGATAAATATAAATTAAGGTCATAGCTATTAGTTATTAAGGTTTTAGGATCATATATGCCCCTATTTTCAATGGAATATTTCTTAAGTAATTCATATACTCCTAAATCAGAATAAATATATCCTACATTTAAATCCTTAAAATTTAATATGAATTTTTCAAGCTCTTCCATTTGTAAATTACAAAACATTGAAGTAATATCTATGATTGCTTCCTTATTCAATTTATTAGCATAATCAATAATTTCCTTCATTTCCTCTATTTCAAAGCTTGTTGTATGCACAGGAGAGTATTTCTTATTTCCAAATACAATTCCATCTACAAATTTTTCTATAGCCTTAAAATGAGAAAATGATTTTATAGATGCAAATATCCTCATAAAATCACTTTCCTTTTTATTTATCTAAATATTTTTCCTTGACCTCTACCTTTTCCTTTACCCTTTGATCCACCATAGTTTTGTTGTGGCATATTAGGCATACGTCCATTTTGAAGATTAGACTGCATTTTTTGAATATCTGTTTCACTCATTTGTGACATTTGCTTCATTGTCTTCTTTTGAGCATCAAGCATTTGACGTAATTTATTAACCTCCATAACACTACGTCCAGAACCCTTCGCAATTCTTTCACGACGCTTTGCAGATGAATCAATTAATTCAGGATGCTTACGCTCCTCTTCTGTCATTGAGGAAATAATACAAGTAATAAAATCTAATTGCTTATCATCTACTTGGCTTGCAGCCTCTCTAATTCCCTTAAGTCCAGGAAGGAATCCTAATATTTTTGATAATGATCCCATTCTTTTAATCATCTTCATTTGCTTTAATAAATCATTATAATTAAATTTATTACTCATTAGCTTTTCAGCCATGCTCATCATTTCATCTTCATCAATATTTTCAGTAACAGTATCAATTAATGATAACACATCACCCATTCCTAAAATACGATCAGCTAATCTATCTGGATAGAATATTTCAATCGCATCAAGCTTTTCACCATTACATGCAAGCTTAATTGGAACTCCTGTAATTGACTTAATAGATAAAGCGGCACCACCACGTGTATCTCCATCTAGCTTAGTTAAAACAACTCCCGTAATCGCTAAATAATCATTAAATGTTTTCGCAACATTTACTGCGTCCTGTCCAGTCATTGCATCAACTGTTAATAATATTTCATTAGGTCTTGCGATTTCCTTAATTTCAACAAGCTCATTCATTAGCTCTTCATCAATATGTAAACGTCCTGCTGTATCGATGATTACAAAGTCAGCACCCTGTGACTCGGCCTCTTTAAGTCCTTCTTTAACAATTTTTTGAGCACTAACCTTAGTTCCCATTTCAAAGACAGGAATATTTAATTGCTTACCAATTTGCTTAAGCTGGTCTACGGCTGCGGGACGATAAATGTCAGCTGCAATCAAGAATGGCTTTTTATTTTGTTTCTTTCTATAGAATGACGCAATCTTTCCAACGGTTGTTGTTTTTCCGGCACCCTGAAGACCAGCCATCATAATAACAGTCATTCCAGAGTTATTTATATTAAGTTCAACACTTTCACTACCTAAGGTTTTTCTAAGCTGCTCACGAACAATCTTAACTACCTGCTGTCCTGGATTTAATCCCTTTAGGATTTTTTCTCCAAGAGCTTCTTCCTTAACTCCAGCTAAAAATTCTTTTACAACCTTAAAATTAACGTCAGCCTCAAGTAATGACAAACGTACCTCTCTAAGCATTTCCTCTATATCTGATTCATTTACCTTACCACGTCCTGTGATACGACGCATTGCCATTTGTAAACGACTTGATAGTCCATCAAATGCCATAATTTCACTCCTCTATGATTTCTTTTATTTCTATTAATGCTTGGCTCTTACTACTTTTATCAATAATATTTAATATCTTAGTATTCTTTTGGTGGATTTTAAGCTTTTCCTCATAATTATCTAATATAGCTTCCGTTTTCTTTAGCATATCAAAGATAGCATTACGAGATACATTAGCCTCTAGGGCTATTTCTCCTAATGATAAATCATCAAAATAATAGGCTTTAAAATATTCCTGTTGCTTATTAGTTAAAAGCTCTCCATATATATCAAAAAGTGAAATAAGCTCTTCTCTTTTTACTATATCCATATTAATTATCAAAAAAATCAGCAAATAGACCATATAGATATTGTTCAATATCAAATGGCTCTAAATCATCTAAATTTTCTCCAAGTCCTAAATATTTAATAGGCATTCCAAGCTCATTTCTAATGGCAAGCACAATTCCACCCTTTGCAGTACCATCAAGCTTTGTAAGTACAATACCTGTAACATTAGTTGCCTCACCAAAGGCCTTAGCCTGAACCATACCATTTTGACCAGTAGTTGCATCAATAACTAGTAATGTTTCTCTAGCTCCTGATGAAACATTTGTTTCAATAACTCTTTTTATCTTATTAAGCTCATTCATAAGGTTAACCTTATTTTGAAGTCTTCCAGCTGTGTCACATAATAGGATATCATAATTCTCCTCTTTAGCTTTAACACATGCATCATAAATAACACTAGATGGATCACTTCCAGCCGGCTTTGTAACTATATCCACACCAATTCTTTTTGCCCACTCACTAAGCTGTTCGATAGCTCCAGCACGGAAGGTATCTCCTGCCGCAAGTAAAACCTTTTTACCTTCACGCTTTAATTGATAGGCAATTTTAGCAATTGAGGTTGTTTTACCAACACCATTAACTCCTACAAATAAAATTACATTTAGTTCATCGTCTACAATATTTAAATTGGCATTTACAACCTCGCCCTTTAAATATATTTCAAACATCTTATCAATAATCATTTCTTGTAATAATGACGCATCAGTAATCTTTTTATTTGAAACTTCCTTACGAAGCTGATCAATAAAATCTATAACTGTTGTAACACCAATATCAGCTGATATAAATATTTCCTCAAGAGAGTCAAATAAATCATCATTTATTTTAGTATTACTATTTAAGATTTCACTAAGTGTTCCAAGAGCACCCTCTCTAGTCTTATGAAGTCCCATTTTATATTTTTGTTTTTTTACTTTATCCTTAGATTTAAATAATCCAAAAAAACCCATATCTGAACCACTCCAATCAAAGAAAATTATAACATAATAACAAAATAAAAACAACAAACTATAACTATCTAGTTATAAAAAAGCCCTAGGAATTTATCCTAAGGCTATTTATATTATTCGTTTTTATTACAATCCTTGTTTAAACAAACAATCTCACCATTTACCTCAAACATAATAGCTCCACATTTTGGACATATATTATTAGTAGGCTTATCATTATAAATGGTTTTACATCTAGGGAAATTATCACAGGCATAAAAATAATTTCCTTTATTTTTACCCTTTGAAGCTATTTTTCTTACTAAATGACCTTTCTTACAATTAGGACATAATACACTTTCATAATCACTATCAAGCTTATCACAGCTATTAGAGCAGTATAATCCTTCACTATTTTTAAGCATCATAGCTTTACATTTAGGACAACGCTCATTAGTAGGCTCATCATTTACAATATTTTTACATTTAGGGAAATTATTACAAGCATAAAAATAGCTTCCTTTATTTCTTCCCTTTTGACTTATTCTTTTAACAAAATATCCTGTGTTGCATTTTGGACATAATACATCAGTAATCTCAGTCTCTTCTTGTTTTTGATTATCACTTGGCTTAATATACTTACATTCTGGATAATTACTACATGATATAAATTCTCCATATTTACCCTTTCTAATAACAAGCATTTTTCCACAGTTTGGGCAAATCTCATCAGTTGGCTTAGGATAAATAGCTTCCATATTACTTTTAGCATTCAAAAATAAAGGAATGAAATCATCATAAAACTCTCTTAATGATACCTTACTATCTATCTCACCCTTAGCTACCTTATCAAGCTCTAGCTCCATATTAGCTGTATATTTTACATTAATAATTGGTGAAAAGAAATCATCTAGAGTCTTGGTAGTTAATATCCCCTGTTCTGTAGGTACTAATTTCTTATCAATAACCTCTATATATTTTCTATCCTTTAGGGTAGACATAGTTTGGGCATATGTTGAAGGACGTCCGATTCCAAGCTCCTCCATATCCTTTATTAAAGAAGCCTCAGTATATCTACTCTTTGGCTTAGTAAATAGTTCCTCTAAAACAATTTCTGATGCAACGTAGGCTTCACCTAGTTTAAAATCTGGTAGGATATGATTTGCATCATCCTCGTCATTGCCATATACCTTAGTGTATCCATCAAAGGTCATCACCTGACCATTCATTTTCCATAGGGTTTTATTATTTTTAAATGTAACCTTTTTTCTATCAAAGACAGCTGGTGCCATTAAAGATGTTAAAGCACGAGTATAAATCAGCTTATAAAGCTTATATTCATCACTCGTAAGATATGCTTTAATAGATTCAGGAGTTCTTTCAAGTGATGTTGGTCTAATAGCCTCATGAGCCTGTTGAGCAAGAGCTTGTTTCTTTTCCTTAGCAACCCCAAGATACTCTTTTCCATAATTATTTGTGATATACTCTCTTGCGCTATTTTGAAATAATACTGACAAATGAGTAGAATCAGTACGCATATAAGTAATAAGACCTACTGTTTGATTACCTATTTGCTTTCCTTCATATAGTCTTTGAGCAATGCTCATTGTTTTAGATGAGGTAAATCCTAATTTATTAGAAGCATCCTGTTGCATTGTTGAAGTAGTGAATGCTGGCTTAGACTCTCTTTTTTGTTTTTTAAGTTCAATATCACTAACTATAAATTCCTTTGATAAAGAGGAATATATTTCATTAGCAAGTTCTTTAGAAACTATTCTATCCTTAAGTCCATTATAAGACTCTAATTGTAGCTTATTACCATCAATAATAGCCGAAAGCTCATAATATGGAGTAGATATAAAATTCTTAATTTCTTGTTCTAAGTCGACAATAAGCTTTAAAGCAACGCTTTGTACTCTTCCGGCACTTTGGCTTTTGATTCTAGATTGTAGCAACTTAGAAACCTTAAATCCAATAATTCTATCAAGCATTCTTCTTGATTCTTGGCTATATACTAAATTCATATCTATTTTTCTTGGATTTTCAAATGCTTCTAATATAGCTGGCTTGGTAATTTCATGAAATTCAACACGATTAAGCTCAGACTTATCTAGACCTAATATTTCAGCTAAATGAAAGCTAATTGCCTCACCCTCACGGTCTGGGTCGGTTGCAAGAAAAACCTTTTTACCACTACATTCCTTCTTTAAATCCTTAACTATTTTTTCTTTTCCTTTTATTATAGTATAGTTTGGTATAAATCCATTTTCGATATCAATACCAAGACCATCAGGACCGGTTGTAGCTAGATCTCTAATATGACCTACTGATGAAAGGACCTTGTAATCACTTCCCATATATTGTTCAATTGTTTTACTTTTAGATGGAGACTCAACTATTATAACGTTTTTCATATGAACACTATCCTTTCACAATATATTCTACATAATACCCCTTGAATTTATGCTTGTCAAATGCTTTTTCAAAAAAAAAATCCCTAATTATAAATAATTAGAGTTTTTTTGAATTTTTTTAGTATTGTGATACTGTTCTTTTTATTAACAAATCATCTTAATTTCACTAACTATTAATTTCCATAATATTATTATATATTCTTTTAGCCAATCTACTCCTAATTTTAACTAAAGGAAATAATACAGGAATTAATAACCCATAAAACCCCTTTAAAATAATCCATATACATATTAGAAAACTTAGAATATATAAAACACTTTTCATTTTTCTATAAGAAGAAAGCAAAAGTCTTAGTTGAAAAATCGCAATTAATGATAAAGGTAGAAAAACTAAAAATAATAAATCACGTACATCATTGTTAATTAAATAAGCAATTAAAAAAAGCAATACAATACATACTAGTGTTGTAATTAAAAAGTTTATTATTAACGGCTTTCTAGATAATATTTCTTTCATTCTTTTATAGCTTATAATTTTCTTTTTACAATCTGATTTGTATATTTTTTTCTCATTATTGATGAAAAAGGCTCTGGCATCAGTTCTGCTTTTTATATACTTAAATTCCTCATCCTCAATCGAAACAAAATATTCTTTATCGCTTTTTATAATTTTAATAGGCTTGTCTCCATTATAATTACAATCTTTTATTAATATTTTTTGGGCAAGCTCCCTATCACTTTCCTCAATAAAATAATTTGATTCTAAATCCACAAAGGACAAATCGGAGTCGATTTTGAAATGACCAAAACGCTTAATTAACTCCAAACGTGAATAAACAATTCTTACCTTTCTACGTTTTAATAATCCGGCATAAAAGTCTGTTTGGTCATTAATTAAATGAGTTGGGTCGAATAAAATAATTTTTTTATTATTTTCTAGCATTGCTACTACTTCTTTTTTACAAGAAATCGATTTTAAATAGGCCTCAGAAATAACACAAATCATATATTTACATTCTTTACTTTTTATTGTATTATAAGCTACTTCCTCCCAATCCTGCCCAGGTATAAAATTAAATTCATCAAGGAAGACATTTATACCTATAGTCTTCAGTTCATTTGCAAAAGCCGTAATCTTTTTTTCATCTTTATTGTCACGATGAGAATAACTTATAAAGGTTAGTTTTTGTAAATTTTGATATTTATTAATCTCTTTATATACCCTACTAGTTATCCTAGCATCCCTATCAGATCGTCTGTTGATGCTAAAAACCGAGAAAAGCCTATATAATGGATGCGAAGAATGAAATAAGTAATAATCATTTAACATATGAATACTTGAATATAGATTTCCATTATAATAAATATCCATTTCCTGGTCATTAATGCTAACTAGAAATAGTCTATCTATATCTTTATCTTTTAAATATTCAATATATTGATCCCTTATTTCATCAACATATACAATTACCATATAATTATTTTTATGCCATTTAAGAGCCTTATCACATTTCTTAGTAAAGACCTTTTCTTTTTTTATTGAAATTTTTTTAACACTAGGGATTTTATTCTGCTTCAAATTTAAAAATCTAATATAATATTTTTCGATGTTTAATATAGATGAAAATAACTTTTTACTCATATTATTCTCCGAAAAATGATTATCAAATGAAAAACAAATTTTGTTAGGATCATAAAAGAATGGATATTTTCCATTTAAATTAGCTATTAATTGTGCAGGATTATCCGATAGGCTAATTAATAATCGATTAAAACCTAATCCATACACACGTAGATTTTTTTCTAATTTCCCACTAAAGCTCTTATCCTTTTCATGGCAAAACTCAAGACAGAGCTTTAAAGAAACATCTTCCTCTGTACAAATTTCATCATCTAAAGCAAAAATAATGCCTCTTAAATTCTTTTTATTTTCCAAAGCATTTTTAGTAAATTCGATTCCTTCCTCCTCTGTTAGTATTAAAGGATTGTCGTAGATAACAATATTATATACTAACGACAGATTGTAGATAGTTTTAGAAAGCTTATTAAATAATATTTCATTTTTCTTAACTAATGATCTTGGATATGCCACTAAATAAAATGGAACATCAATCCTTCTAAACCCGAACACAAAAACCACCTACTTTTTCAAATACTTAGACATTTATTATATATTACTAACATTAAAAAAATAATGTAATGATAAACAATACTTCTTATACTTTAAATTTTTTTATTCTTCAAAGTCAAACAATGATAGCTGTTTTAAAAAAAACTTATTCACTGGTGCAAAGGTTTTTCTATGAATTTTACAAGGACCATATTTTTCAAGATTCTTTACATGCTCACTAGTACAATATCCCTTGTGTCTTGCAAAACCGTAATTAGGGTACTTTATATCCATTTTTTTCATATATTCATCTCTAGTAACCTTAGCTACTATTGATGCAGCACCAATTGAAGCACTTAGGGCATCCCCATGAATTATAGATGTATGAGGAATACTAAGCTCCTTAAGTGGCATAGCATCAATTAATACATGCCCTGGTGAAACCTTTAATCCCTCAACTGCTTTAATCATAGCTACCTGGGTACAATGATAGATATCAAAGCTATCTATTTCATCCTCATAAACAAATACCGTATTTATAGCAACAGCCTTATGAATTATTTCTTTATATAATTCATTTCTTTTTTTCTCAGATAGCTTTTTACTATCATTTAATCCTGGAATTCTTACATCAAGGGGCAAGATAACCGCACTAACAACAAGCGGTCCTGCGATAGGTCCTCTACCAACCTCATCTACTCCAGCAACAAGCTCTATTCCCTCATCGTATAAATTTTCCTCATATTTATATAGATTAACTGTTTGCTCGCTCAAAAGTCATCGCCCCAATTCTATTATTTCTTATGTCATTTATAATTAGTGTGAATACTCTATCATAATCAATTTCTCCACCCTTAATTAAACAACCTCTTTTTCTTGCAATCATATCACATATATCAATTGCTTCTAAATCCTTTATTTCATCAATATCTAAATTATATCTATCGCATAATAATTGTGGATATAATTCTATCATATACTTAAGTGCCTCAAAGCTTACATGACCTAAATCAACTATTTCATCCTTTATAGAACCACAAATAGATAATTTAACTCCTACCTCTTGATCCTCAAATTTTGGCCATAAAATTCCTGGTGTATCTAATATTTGAAGCTCATCAGTAATTTTTATCCATGTTTGAGCCTTAGTTACTCCAGGCTTATCTCCAGTTTTGGCAGCCTTTCTTTGACTTAAGGTATTAATAAATGTTGATTTTCCTACATTAGGTATTCCAATAATTAGGGCTCTAATTAAGGTATTAGATTTTCCTCTTTTTAAATCATTATTAATTTTTTCCTTTAAAACCTCTTTAATATAAGGAATAACATTTTTAATATTATAATTTGTAAGACAATCAACATCAAGAGTCATAACATTTTCTTTTGTTAAAAAATCTATCCATTTTTTAGTTTCTGTCTTATCAGCAATAAGAGCTTTATTTAATATGATTAATCTTGGCTTATCACCAACAATTTCATCAACCATAGGATTTTTACTAGAAAGCGGAATTCTTGCATCCCTTAGCTCAATAACAACATCAACAAGTGATAGCTTTTCTTTAATTTCTCTTTTTGCCTTAGCCATATGCCCAGGAAACCACTGAATAATAGGCATAATTCTCACCTCTAATTAATTTTATTATCTTTAATTGGTCCTATTTTAGAAAATGGTAATATTCTAAGGAAGGCCCTACCTACTATATCATCACCATCAATAAGTCCCATTCTTCTACTATCATAACTATTTTCTCTATTATCACCTAGTAATAAATATTTAGCATTTGGTACAACAAAGGATGTTTCTATATTTCCTTCAATACCAATTAATATATTGAAAACCGATTGATTCATATTAATATCTGTAATTAATACATCATTAACATAAAGCTCATTACCATTTTTTAAATCTAGCTTATCACCAGGAAGAGCAATAACTCTTTTTACTACTAGCATATCATTTGTACCATTATATTTTTCTCCAACATGCGCTACAACAATATCATCACGGCTTGGAGTATATGCCAAATGCCAGATTAATAACTTATCGTTATTCGCAAGAGTATTATTCATACTATTACCTACTACTGTTGTTGGAGTAACAATAAATATAAGTAGAAACATAAGAGTTGTTAAAAGCATAAGAATAAATGAAACCATATCAAATACTTTGTAATACAATAGTACTATTTTACCAGATATTTCATTCTTAAAAGTATAAATTAAGGCAGTAACCGATAAAAACGCTAAGAAAATAATTGAAAATACTTGAAATACATTCGGAGATATTATGGATAAAAGGCTTGCAGTATCCCATAATATAAGCGCAAGTATTAATAATACTAATTCTACTGTTAAATATATAATTGAAGATTTAAATATTATTTTTTTTAATTTTAAGGTAGCTTCACTATCACCCATTTGAATAGATTTTTCTAATCCTTCAAATTCATTTTTTTTCAAGTGCTATTCACCTCTTTCAAAAATCTCATTTAACTGTGCAACATTTACTAATACTTCTCTACCCTTTGTTCCATTTTTACCTGATACAATTCCCATTTCCTCTAAAGCTGCAACAATTTTGGCAGCACGATTAAATCCTAATTGGAATTGCTGTTGTAATCCATTTATTGAACAAGACTCTTGTTCAATAAAATATAAAGCTGCATTGTAAAGCATTTCTGGTGATTCATTTTGAGATTGTGTTCCAGTGGCATTTACTGTAGTCATATTCTTCTTTAAATCATCGTGAGTAAATAAATAGTTAGGCTCTGCCTGAGCTCTTATAAAATCAGTAACTGCATCTATTTCCTCATCTGGAATATATGCACCCTGTAAACGCATTGGAATATCTCCTTCCTTTAAGAACATATCTCCCTTTCCTAATAATTCCTCAGCACCAGCCTCATCTAATATAGTAATACTATCAACTGGGCTTACTGTATGGAATGCAACTCTTGTCGCAATATTTGCTTTAATTGTTCCCTTTACAACATCAACAGTTGGACGCTGTGTTGCGATAAGTAAATGAATTCCTGCAGCTCTAGCCTTAGCAGTAATACGCATTATTGATTCCTCAACATCTGAAGATGCTGTCATCATTAAATCAGCAAGCTCATCAATAACTATTACTATATAGCATAGCTTTTGCATTTCAGGATTACTTAATGCCTTTTTATTATAATCCTCAATATTTCTTACATGATTCTTGCTTAAATACATATATCTTCTATCCATTTCCTCACATGCCCATTTTAAAGCCTGTGATGCAAGGATAGGATCATTTATAACTGGAGTTACTAAATGTGGTAGGTCATTATAGCTCATAAGCTCAACAGTTTTAGGGTCAACTAATAAAAGCTTAACCTCATCTGGCTTATTTCTTAAAAGTAAGCTTATTAGAATTGTATTCATACATACAGACTTTCCACTTCCTGTAGAACCAGCAATAAGTCCATGTGGCCATTTATTAATTTTAGTATATATCGAATTATTATCAATATCCTTACCAAGAGCTATTTTTAAAGGATTATCACCCTCATAAAATTCATCATTAATAATATCTCCAAAAAATACCGTTTCAACCTTAGCATTTGGAACTTCTATACCAACTGTCTTTTTTCCAGGTATTGGAGCCTGGATACGAATAGATTTAGCTCCTAAATTCATTTGTAAATTATCATGTAGACTTATTATTTTCTTTACAGGAACTCCAGAAGCAAGGGCAATTTCAAATCTACAGAAGGTAGGTCCTTTAGTTCTCTTTTCAACAGTTCCCTCAACTCCAAAGTCCATTAATGTTTGATTAATAATCTCTTCCTTATCATATACCCACTGTGGTAATTCAGTATCAGAAGCACTTCCCTTTCTAAAAATATCTCTAGGAGGTAATTTATAATCTCTATAAGGATTAACTGATTTAGGTAATTCAAATACCTTACTTTCCTCAGTCTTATGCTCAAATGATGGTGTTACTCCATTGAAATCAGTTGTTCTTACTACATTCTCCTCTTTATAGCTAGGTGATGGTGTTACATCCTCTTCCTTTTTAAGAAAATCATTATTTCTTCCTGTTCTTATAACAGTAGTATGATCCTCTTTAGAATATGAAACACTTTCACTTTCATATTTAGGCTTGAAGGTTCCAAAGGATAAATCTAAATCAGTTTCATTATCCTCTTCATTTTCTTCATCAAAGGTATTAAACTGATCAAAATCGAAGCTTACATCCTCTGAATCCCCATCAATAAAATCTTGGGCATTTTTTATAAAATTAAATCCAATATTTTCTTCTTGTTTTACCTCTTCATTTTCATCCTTAGTATTATTTATAGTAATATCACTACCATAAACCTTTTTCCTTTTTTCACTTGTTATAGTTTGAAATTCATAGAACTCTGTACCATATTTTTCTATTAGCTCAGCCTTTGATATTTTCTTTTCAGTTCTTGCAAAATCATAATTCTTTCTAACATCCATATCAACCTTTTCACCAATATCATTAACTAAGAAGGTATCTTTTACATTAGTACCAAATAAAGGAGACCCTGCTGAAGATGGTTTAAAATTACTCTTACCATATTTTAAGCCATCAAGGTCCTCTTCAACCTGAGGAATTCTAAATCCGACAGTATTAATTTTTTGCATTTTTTTTATCTTCATAATATCCTCTCCTTAAGCCATTTCTAAATTATCATAGTCATTATCCTCAAATACGCTCTTAGAATAAATTTTATATGCTTCCTCTCCAGCAATACCTATTATTCTTTTACATATTTTTTTAGTAACTACTTTAATTGATGAATCAATTATAAACTTTCTAACCCAATAAAGGGGATTAACTAAATTTAAAACCACCTTTAATCCAGTTAATATTTTATTAATCTTATATTCCTGACAGAATTTTACTATCTTCCATTCTTCAATATTCTTCTTTAAATTTTTAATATCCATAATAGTTTTAAGCTTTATTCCTCTAATAAATCTTAATCCATTAAAATCGAGTAACTCATCAACTCTATTTGAAATATATCCGGCTAATCTTAAAGCCTCCTGAATAGTAATACATGCATATGGTCTTTTATTGTTAGGATAATAAATACATGCGATATTTTTAATAAGGCTTGTAGATAGCTCTATACAAAAGGAAACATTACTTTTATCTCCTCTTAATTTCTTATCTATAAAAATATTTTCATAATCCTTAATCATTTTTTCAACAGCTATTGCATTATTATTAAATGTATTCATTTCTAATAATTCTTTTCTTTCCTTCTTAGATATTTTATCATTATCTAATAATTCCATATCAAAGGATTTTAAATTTATAACATGCTTATCCTTATTCATTTGTGTCAAAACAAATGCTAAATATACTAAAGTGAAAATGGCTAGCCCTACTGCAATTCCTAGGACTAGACTAAATATTGATGATATATTCAATTTAAAAATCCATATTTTTAAAAAAAACATATTCACTCACCCATTTAATATTATATATTAATCTTAATTTCTTTTAAAGAAAAATGAAAAAAAATATCATTATAAAAAGACAAAATATTGAAATAAAATACATTTTATGTAATAATTTTTTTAAAAGGACATATAAAATATGAAAAAAATGATTGTTATTGATTTAGATGGAACCTTACTCAATAAAAATGGAGAAATTTCCACTCAAACAATTAAATATTTAGAAGATCTTATAGAGAAAAATTATATTTTAGTATTAGCCTCAGGAAGACCATATCGTGGAATGCTTAAATATGCCTCATTATTTCCAGCTAATACTCCCCTAATATCCGAAAATGGAGCCTTTATTGGTTCTATGGATAATTCTATAAATACTGATTTAAAGGCAATTAATCCAAAATCTTTCTTAAAGCTTTTTAAGGATAATAAAAGTATTATTAAAAGTGCTAATTTTTCTACTAGGGATAAAGTTTTTATCTATAATAGACTTGCTAAATTAGAACCATTTTATCATATTGAGCCTAATACTATTGTAGTAGAAGGTGCATTCGATGAAATAGATGAATTTGAAGCACCTAATGGAGTAATGCTTATAATTGAATCATCAAAAAGAAGGGAATTTGAAGAATATGTCGATTCTAATTTCAGTATTGACCTAAAATATAGATTAATTGGCTATGATACTAAAAATGCTATATATGAATTAACAGAAGGCCTTACTGATAAAAGTATTGCTGTTAAAAAGTTGCTAAATTTATTTAATATAGATGCTAAAGATTTAATTGTATTTGGTGATGGAGAAAATGATATTGAAATGCTAGAATTAACAAAAAACAGTATTGCTATGCTAAATTCTAATTCCTTAGTAAAAGAAAAAGCAGCATATATCACACAATATGACAATAATAATGATGGTGTTTATTATTTCTTAAAGGAATTTTTAGATCAAAAATAAAAAATGAAGTGAAAAAAATCACTTCATTTTTTTATAATATCTTTCTTAATCTTTCTACAGCTTCCTTAGTTGCCTCATGAGTACCAAAGGAAGTTATACGGAAGTATCCCTCTCCTGCACTACCAAATCCAGCACCAGGAGTACCTACAATATTAGCTTCTTCTAATAGGTAATCAAAAAATTCCCAGCTAGTCATATTTTTAGGACATTTTAACCAAATATATGGAGAATTGATACCACCTGTAAAATAAATATTTTTCTCCTTGAATAATTGGCTTAGCATTTTAGCATTTTCCATATAGTATTCAATATTTTTCTTACACTCAGCCATACCCTCTACACTTAACGCAGCCTCAGCAGCTCTTTGGACAGGGTAAGATACTCCATTAAACTTAGTTGCTTGTCTACGTGCCCAAAGCTTATTTAATGATACTCCAGAGGCTACTAATGTAGTAGGAACAACTGTCCATCCACATCTTGTACCAGTAAATCCTGCAACCTTTGATAATGAGTTTATTTCTATTGCACACTCTTTAGCACCCTTTATAGCATATATTGAGCGTGGATAATCTCCCTTTATAAAGGCTTCATAGGCTGAATCATAAATAATTAATGAACCTGTTTTAAGGGCAAAATTAACCCATTCTGTTAGTTCTTCATAATTATATAGAGCACCTGTTGGATTGTTTGGTGAGCATAGATAAATTACACCACCATTACAATCAAGTCCGTTAGGCATAGGTAAGAAGTTATTCTCCTCTGAACCCTTAATTAAATGGATTTTTCTTCCACTCATTAGGTTAGAATCAACATAAACTGGATAAACAGGATCTGGAATATAAATATCATTATCTCCAAGAATATCAACGATATTTCCTAAATCGCTTTTAGCCCCATCAGAAATAAAAATATCGCTACTTAATACATCTATTCCATTTCGTTTGTAATAATCACTTACAGCATCCTTTAAAAAATCATATCCATACTCAGGTGGATACCCTCTGAATGTTTCCTTTACACTCATTTCTAAAGCAGCCTTAACCATTGCATCAGATACAATTTTAGGTAAAGGTAGGGTAACATCTCCTATACCTAATCTAATAATTTTAGCATCCTTATGAGCCTCCTGATAAGCTTTTACTTTTTTAGCTATATCTGAAAACAAATAGCTTTCCTTAATATTTTTAAAATTTTCATTAATTTTAATATTCATATGTATATACCCCCTCATATGATTTTCTAGCTTGTCCCTTCATTATAATCTTATAATCCTTTTTAACAATTATTTCTAAGGATCCTCCTCTTAAATCAATAGTAATTGGAGTATTAAATGAACAAATTCCAAGCTTAACGCTAGCGGCAGCGACAGCACATGCACCTGTTCCACAGGCCCATGTTTCACCACTTCCTCTTTCCCATACTCTCATTTGTAAATGATTTTCTTTAATATATTTAACAAATTCAGTATTTACTCTTTCTGGGAATAATTCATTATTTTCAAAATAGCTTCCTTTTTTCTCTAAATCCATTGCATATGGATTATCAACATAAATAACACAATGAGGATTCCCCATAGATACAGCTGTAATACTATAAACGGAGTTATCAATAATACAAGGCTTATCAATAACAGGACCATCAGATACAACTGGTATAACCTTAGGATCAAAGGAAGCAATTCCCATATCAACACTAACAGTATCAACAAGTCCTTTTTCATTAAGTGATAATTCTAAATATTTAATTCCACTTAAGGTTTCAACTGAGATTTTCTTCTTATTTACAATTCTATTATCATATAAATATTTTCCAATGCATCTAATAGCATTACCACACATTTTTCCTTCACTACCATCAGCATTAAACATTCTCATTTTAGCATCTGCAACATCAGATTTACAGATCATAACAAGGCCGTCACTTCCAACTGAAAAATGTCTTGCAGACATTTTAATAGCTATATCCTCTGGATTTGGAAGTTCACCCTCTAGGCAATTAACATAAATATAATCATTACCTATACCATGCATTTTTGTAAAATTAATATTCATATTACCTATACCTCCTTTAATGCTGAATTAACTAATCCTCTAAATAAAGGATGAGCTTTATTTGGTCTACTCTTAAATTCAGGATGGAATTGAACTCCAACATAAAAATCATTTTTAGTAACCTCTACTGATTCAACTAATCTATCATCTGGAGATATTCCACCTATCGTAAGTCCAGCCTTAATTAATTCTTCTTTAAATTCATTATTGAATTCATATCTATGTCTATGTCTTTCACTTATAAGCTCGCTTTGATATAAATTATATAATGTTGTGTTTTTCATAACCTTACAAGGATATGCACCAAGCCTTAAGGTACCGCCCTTATTTATATCGTCACTTTGACCTGGCATAAAGTCAATTACCTTATGCAAAGAATCAGGGTTAAATTCATTAGAATTTGCATCCTCATATCCTAATACGCTTCTAGCATACTCTATTACTGCGATTTGCATTCCTAAGCAAATACCTAAGTAAGGCACATTGTTTTCTCTTGCATATTTTGCAGCTAATATCATACCCTCAATTCCTCTTTCACCAAAGCCTCCAGGAACTAAAATACCATTAACTTTTTTAAGTTCATCCTTATAATTATCTAAAGTTAGAGTTTCAGAATCAATCCACTCGATATTAACCTTGCATCCTGATTCATATCCAGCGTGATTTAGGGCTTCAACTACTGATAAATAAGCATCATGAAGCTGAACATATTTTCCTACAAGACCAATAGTTACTTCCTTATCTCTATTTTTGATTCTTGCAACTAAATCTTCCCATTCCTTTAAGTTTGGCTCACTCGTCTTAATATCTAATTCTCTACATACTATAGATGATAAATTAGATTTTTCTAGCATTAATGGAGCCTCATATAGATATGGTAAGGTTAAGTTTTCAATTACACAATCTGGTTTTACATCACAAAACAAAGCAATTTTAGTAAATATACTCATATCCTCTATTTTCTCATCAGTTCTTAGGATAATGATATTTGGTGAAATACCCATTCCCATAAGCTCCTTAACTGAATGCTGAGTTGGCTTTGATTTATGTTCACGAGATGCCTTTAAATATGGAACTAAGCAAACATGAATAAATATGGCATTATGCTCACCCTGTTCACGACCTACTTGTCTTATAGCCTCTAAAAATGGTTGTGACTCGATATCACCAGTTGTACCACCAATTTCAGTTATAACTACATCAGCATTAGTTTTTTTACCAACTCGATAAATAAATTCTTTTATTTCATCTGTAACATTAGGGATAATTTGAACAGTACGTCCTAAATATAATCCCTGTCTTTCTTTATTGATAACATTTGAATATACCTTACCTGAGGTAATATTTGAGTATTTATTTAAATCCTCATCAATAAATCTTTCATAGTGACCTAAATCTAGATCTGTTTCCGCTCCATCCTCTGTAACATATACCTCTCCATGCTGATATGGACTCATTGTACCTGGATCGACATTAATGTATGGATCAAGCTTTTGAGCAGCTACCTTTAATCCACGAGCCTTAAGCAATCTTCCAAGTGAAGCTGCAGTAATTCCTTTTCCAAGTCCTGAAACAACTCCTCCAGTTACAAATATATATTTACTCATTATTTCACCTCATTTTTAATTAAATCAATTATATCTAAAGCACATTGTTTTTTAGTAATACGAAAATCCATAGCTCTTTTTTCAATATATCGATGTGCCGCTTCTTCTGTAAGCTTTTTATGCTCAATAAGCATAAGCTTAGCAGTATCAACTATCTTTATCTCTTCAAGCTTATCCTTAAGTGAAGAGGTATTATTCATTTTTAATCTTGATAATCTTTCTCTTGTTGCACATACCAATCTAACTGATTGATAAGCACTTTTTACTGATATTGGTTTTTCAACAACCAAAACTCCATATTCATTTGTTTTATCGTATATTTCATCATAAATTTCACTTTTTACAAACTGTAATACTCCAACATCCTGATCATGACATATATCAATGGCAAGCTCAGTTCCAAAATCATCTGGAAGTGGTGAATTTATAATCGCAATATCAAAATCACGTTCTAATAAAATTCTTTTTGCTTGATTAACGCTTGTTGCGATAAACGGTATTTGAAAAGTATTATTAGGTAATACAGTTTGCATTTGTTCATTAAATTTTAAAGAAGAGGATACAATTAAAACACTATATGTTTGTTCCCTTAAGTCCACTATATTACCTCCTCGTTATTTATTATTTTTTAATATATGTTTCAATAACCTG
Source organism: Anaeroplasmataceae bacterium (assembly GCA_051874255.1). GTDB lineage: Bacteria > Bacillota_I > Bacilli_A > Acholeplasmatales > Anaeroplasmataceae > UBA3206. Next base: position 26,423 of record JBJEFR010000092.1, on the reverse strand, counting down.
TGTTGGCAATATATCTTTTATAAACTTACTATTTTTAACAAGCATAATAGCTTCTTCTAAATTAGCTGGAAGCTTATCAAGCTTTGATAAGACATCACTTGAGGCCGTAAATAAATTATCATTTGTTGCCTCTTGAAGCTTATACTTATTTTTTATTCCATCAATACTTGCATATATAATAAGTGCAAAAGCTAAATAAGGATTAGCAAGTGGATCAGCACTTCTAATCTCAGCTCTTTCATATTCTTCCTCACCTGCAGCAGGAATTCTTATAAGCTGACTTCTATTTTCACTTGACCAAGCAATGTATCTTGGAGCTCTCATTTGACCCAATCTTTCATATGATTCTACAGTAGAATTAAAGAATAGTGTCATTTCCTTAATATGCTTTAAAATACCAGCAATAGCATAATCTCTTAATTCCTTTTTATTTGTTCCTACATTGTCTTTTAAAGACATATTAATATGAAATCCATTTCCTGCTTCATCCTTTAAAGGCTTAGGGCTAAAATCAGCACATAATCCATTTCTTGATGCAATGGTTCTAACCACACTTTCAAATGTTATAGCATCGTCAGCAGCCTTTAATGCCTCAGCATAACGGAAATGTATTTCATTTTGACCTGGGCCATCCTCATGATGAGACCCTTCTGGTAATATATCCATTTCCGTTAGGGTTAAGCATATTTCTCTTCTAATATTTTCACCCTTATCATCAGGATATATATCCATATATGAAGCATTATCATAAGGTATTTTGGTTGAATTTCCATCCTCGTCAGTTTTAAATAAATAAAACTCTAATTCTGAACCAAACGAGAAGGTAATTCCAGACTCATTAGCATACTTAATAGCTTCCTTTAAAATATTTCTTGTATCACATGCAAATGGAGTACCATCAGGATACTTTATATCACAAAACATTCTCACTACTCTTCCTTGACTAGGTCTCCATGGAAGAATTGATATTGTATTAGGATCTGGTACTAAAAATAAATCAGATTTTATTTCCCCTCCAAATCCTCTTATTGATGATGCATCAAGAGCAATTCCTGATTTAAAGGCATGCTCTAGCTCATTAGGCATAATAGAAATATTTTTTTGTTTTCCAAATACATCTACGAATGCTAGCCTAATAAATTTTACATCGCCCTCTTTAATAAATTCGATAATATTTTCACTTGTGTATCCCATAATGTTTTCTCCTTCTTATTAATTAGAAACATATAATTGTTTATACGGATTTTTACTATCTGGTGTAACAACCATAAATTTCTCATTTAAAATCTCATCTTTATTATAGCCGAAGAATGAACAGAAGTTATCAATATATTTTAAAATTTCTTTCATATCATCATTTGAAGCAGGAGTTACATTTACCTGAGATGGAAATTTTACATTACTACAATTTCCTCTTATAAACATTTTTCCACCATGCATACCAGTACAAGGGAAATCGCCAATTATTTCTTTAGATGTTAAGCCTAAGATAATTATAATACCTCCAGCTTGATACTCACCTAAAAAGCTTCCTGCACCACCACCAATTACCATAACTGGTAAATGATCCTCATATGCCTTCATATGAATACCTGCTCTATAACCTGCATTACCCTTTACGTAGATTTCTCCACCACGCATTGCATATCCAGCAGTATCACCAATATTTCCATTAATAATAATTTTTCCAGCATTCATTGTATCACCAACTGCATCCTGTGCATTACCAAGAACAGTAATAGTAGCACCATCAAGATATGCACCAAGCGCATTACCAGGAATACCATCAGTTATTTTAATAGAAATATCAGATAAACCACATCCAATATATCTATGCCCTAAGCATCCTTTAATCTCAACATCTTTTTTTGAGGCTTTTATTTGATTATTTAAATCCTTATAGTCTAAATTTGTAGCATCAATAATCATAAAACAATCCTCCTATTCTCCAGCGTGAGATATACCTAATATCTCAAGCTCCTTCTCACTAAGTCCAAGTCCTCTAAGCATTAATCTATTACCCTTTAATGATTCAATAGAATTAATACCCATTCCTCCCATAAGCTCCTTTATTTCATGTTGCCATGCATGCATTAAATTAACTAATCTCTTTGCTGCAATATCAGGATTTAATCTCTTAACTAGCTCAGGACGTTGAGTAGCTATACCCCAGTTACATTTACCAGTTGAACAGCTTCTACATAAATGACATCCCATTGCAAGCAATGCTGCTGTACCAATGTAGCATGCATCAGCTCCTAAGGCAACTGCCTTAACAACATCTGCAGATGAACGAATACTACCACCAACAACTAAGGATACGGTATTTCTAATACCCTCATCTCTTAATCTTTGGTCTACTGCCGCAAGAGCAAGCTCAATAGGAATACCTACATTATCTCTAATTCTAGTAGGTGCTGCACCTGTTCCTCCTCTAAATCCATCTATCGCAATAATATCAGCACCACTTCTTGCAATACCTGAAGCAATAGCTGCGATATTATGTACAGCTGCAACCTTTACTATTATAGGCTTTTTATAATTTGTTGCTTCTTTTAGTGAGAAAACAAGTTGTCTTAAATCCTCAATTGAATAAATATCATGGTGTGGTGCTGGAGATATCGCATCACTTCCTTCTGGAATCATACGAGTTTTAGATATATCTCCTACAATTTTAGCACCAGGAAGATGTCCACCAATACCAGGCTTAGCACCCTGTCCCATCTTTATTTCAATAGCCTTTCCAGCCTCTAAATAATCACTGTAAACACCAAATCTACCTGATGCTACCTGAACAATAGTATTTTCTCCGTAGCAATAGAAGTCCTCGTGAAGACCACCTTCACCAGTGTTATACATAATTCCAAGCTCAGTGGCTGCCTTAGCTAATGCCTCATGAGCATTATAGCTAATTGAACCATATGACATAGCCGAAAACATCATTGGCATAGTAAGATGAATTTGTGGTGTAATATCACAATTAATATTCCCATCATTATCTCTTGTAATACATTCAGGCTTCTTTCCTAAAAATACATCAGTTTCCATTGGCTCTCTTAATGGATCAATAGGTGGATTTGTTACCTGTGAAGCATTTATTAAAATTCTATCAAAGTAAGTAGGAAGAGGATTTGGATTACCCATTGATGAAAGTAAAACCGCTCCACTTGATGCTTGTTTAAATACTTCATTGATTGTTTGGCTTGTCCAGTTTGCGTTAATTTTATAAGTATTATCACTCTTAACAATCTTTATTGCCTTTGTAGGACAAAACGCAACACATCTTTGACAATTAACGCATTTTGCACTATCAGCTATTAAAAATTTACCATCCTTAGAAAATGCATGTACCTCATTTGCACATTGTTTTATACAAGCTCCACATCTTGTACATCTATCATCATTTCTAACTACCTCATAATCTGGATAAATAAAGTCTAAAGACATATTAATCCTCCTTTACTCTTATAATAATTGGCTCTCCACCCTTTGGAGAATATATTTCACCAACATCTGGTTCCATAGATCTTATTGCACATTCCTCTGATGCAATATATACCTTGTTATCCTTCTTAGCCATAACAAGTGATCTTAATTTTAATCTATCATTTAATGCCATAAGTCCACCATCAAATCCTAATATAATAGAGAATGGACCTGTAATTAGAAGACTTGAATAAACATTTCTTAAATAAGTTATTCTCTTTCTATCCTCTTCTGGCATATCATTAATCTTACTCCAGAAAGGTGCAGCTACTACCTCTGCCATCTCCTCTAGCGTAAGCTTTTGTCTTCTTAATAGATAATCTGCGATATATGCGATAACCTCAGTATCTGTTTGTAGTGAGCATTTATATCCAAACATTTCTATATATCTTCTATTTGCATCATAAGAAGAAATTTCACCATTATGTACTATTGAATAATCAAGCATCGCAAATGGATGGGCTCCTCCCCACCATCCTGGTGTATTAGTAGGATATCTTCCGTGAGCTGTCCACATATATGCTTTATACTCATCTAATCTATAGAATTCTCCTACATCCTCAGGGAATCCAACAGCCTTAAATACTCCCATATTCTTTCCACTTGAGAATACGTATGCTCCCTTAAATTCATTATTAATTCTCGTAACATCTCTCATTACGTATTCATCCTCATCAAGCTGTGAATCTCTTAATTTATTAGGATTAGGTAGTACAAAATATCTCCAAATCAATGGTTCATTCATTATTTTTGGTGTTTTCTTAGTTGGAATTTTTGAAAAATCAACTACCTCAAACTCATCATTAATATATTTTTCACATTTTTCTCTTGCCTCTGGTGAATCATAGAAAATATGTAATGCATAATAATCTTTATAATGAGGATAAATACCATATCCAGCAAAACCTCCACCTAAACCATTAGAACGGTCGTGCATTGTACGCATACATTCAACTATTTTTTCTCCTGATATTCTTTCCCCGTCTTCACAAATGACAGCTGCAATCGCACATCCAGATGGGATTCTTATTTCTCCTTCTAATTTAGTCATTAGTATCATCCTTTCTAAAAATAAAAAAGAGGTCACCTAAAAGGGGCAATTACCCCAAAATAGATGAACTCCTTTGTTCATGCTTAAAATTTACCACTTATAGCCTCTCAAATCAAGTTTATATCCCTAAAATCCACTCTTTTAACGTTAAAATCGTCTATTTTCGAATAAAATTCGTTAAATTTGATTTTTTTAGTGAATTAGTTTGCAATATAACTTTCATTTCGAGATTGAAAAATTAAAATGCTAATCAAAAACATCCATTTTCGAATAAAATTCGTTAAAATCACTTTTTTTAATAAATAAGTTTGCAATATAACTTTCGTGTTGACATCCAAAATTTGAAGGCATATAATGGTGGCATAGAAGGCAATGGTGCCTCGGAGAAATTCCGACGCCATTGTCTTTTTTTTGTTAAGGAGGAAAAAAACATGACAAACGTAACAGATTATTTTGGATGCTTGGTTTTTAATGATAAGGTTATGAAATCAAGATTATCATCTGATGTTTATAAATCTTTAAAGAAAACAATTGAAGATAATAAAGCATTAGACATTTCTGTAGCAAATAGCGTTGCCGCAGCTATGAAGGATTGGGCAATTAGCTTAGGTGCTACACACTATACTCACTGGTTCCAACCAATGACTGGAATCACAGCTGAAAAACACGACAGCTTCATTAGCCCAGAACCTGATGGAAGAATTATTATGGAGTTTTCAGGTAAAGAATTAGTTAGAGGTGAACCTGATGCTTCTTCATTCCCATCTGGAGGACTACGTGCAACATGTGAAGCAAGAGGATATACTGCATGGGATCCAACTTCTTATGCTTTTATTAAGGATAAATGCTTATGTATTCCTACAGCCTTCTGTTCATATGGTGGTGAGGCCTTAGATAAAAAGACACCTCTTCTTCGTTCAATGGCAGCAATCAACAAGCAAGCTTTAAGAATTGTAAAACTATTTGGACATGATGATGTAACCTCAGTTAAAACAACTGTAGGACCTGAACAAGAGTATTTCCTAGTTGATAAAGCTATGTATGATAAGCGTAAGGATTTAATCTTCACAGGTAGAACTCTATTTGGAGCTATGGCACCAAAAGGACAAGAACTTGAGGACCATTATTTCGGAACTATCAAGACTAGAGTTCAAGAATTTATGAATGAATTAAATGAAGAGCTTTGGAAGCTTGGAATTTTAGCAAAAACTGAGCATAATGAGGTTGCACCTGCTCAACATGAGTTAGCTCCTATTTTCTCAACAACAAACATTGCAACTGATCATAATCAGTTAACAATGGAAATTATGCAAAAAATTGCTAAAAAGCATGGTTTAGTATGCTTATTACATGAAAAGCCATTCGCTGGTGTAAATGGTTCTGGTAAGCATAATAACTGGTCAATTTCAACAAATACAGGAATCAACCTACTTGAGCCAGGAGATACTCCTAGTGAAAATGCTCAATTCCTATTATTCTTAGTTGCAGTTATTAAGGCTGTAGATGAGTATCAAGATTTATTAAGAATTTCTGTAGCTTCAGCTGGAAATGATCACAGATTAGGAGCAAACGAAGCTCCTCCTGCTATCGTATCAATGTTCTTAGGAAGTGAATTAGCTGATATCATCGATTCAATTGAAGCAGGTTCAAAATATGGTGCAAAGGCTAAGGATACATTAAAGATTGGTGTTGATGTATTACCTAAGTTCCCTAAGGATTCTACAGATAGAAACAGAACTTCTCCTTTCGCATTCACAGGAAATAAATTTGAATTCCGTATGCTAGGAAGCTCTGAATCAATTGCTTGTGCTAACATTATGTTAAATACTGCAGTTGCTGAAGAATTAAAGCAATTTGCTGACATCCTTGAAGCATCAACAAACTTCGATGAAGACTTACAAAAGCTAATTCAAAAGACAATTAAGGAACACAAGAGAATTATTTTCAATGGAAATGGATATGATGACGCTTGGGTTAAGGAAGCAGAGGCAAGAGGATTATTAAATCTTAAATCAACTCCTGAAGCACTTCCTCATTACATTGAGAAAAAGAATGTTGATTTATTCAAAGCTCATAATGTTTATACAAAAGAGGAATTATTCTCAAGATATGAAATTCTTCAAGAGCATTATAGTAAGGTAATTAATATCGAAGCTTTAACTATGCTAGATATGGCAAAGAAAGATTTATTACCAGCTATCAGTAAATATTCAAAGAAATTAGCTGATGCTGTTATCGCTAAAAAAGAGCTTGGAGTAGAAACTACATACGAAAGTGAAGAATTAAGCTTCATTTCTTCTACTTTAACAAAAGCTTTAGCTGCAGTTAAGACACTTGAGGAGGAAACACAAAAGGCTCAAGCTATTACTGAAGCTCCTAAAGCATCAATGTTCTATAGAACAAATGTAATCCCAGCAATGGAAGCATTAAGAGGATATATTGACTCATTAGAAAGTCATGTATCTGCCGAAGCATGGCCATTCCCAACATACGGAGACCTATTATTCGGTGTTAGATAAAATTATATTATTTGAGGTGAGAGTATGACAGAAGAGAGTATTATAAGCCTTGTTACTGAAACAGGGTTTGGAATTTGGTTTTTAATTGGTGCTGCCCTAGTATTCTTTATGCAAGCAGGATTTGCAATGGTTGAAACAGGATTTACTAGAGCTAAGAATGCAGGAAACATTATAATGAAGAATTTAATGGATTTCTGTATTGGTACAGTTGTATTCACTCTTTTAGGAGCAGGATTGCTTCTAGGAGAGGATGCACTATGTGGATTTGTTGGTAAGCCAACATTAAAGATATTTACTGATTTTGAGAATTTTGACTGGTCAGGATTTGTATTCAACCTAGTATTCTGTGCTACTACAGCTACTATCGTATCTGGAGCTATGGCTGAAAGAACAAAATTCTTATCATATTGTATTTATTCTGCTGTAATCAGCTTAGTTGTTTACCCTATTGAAGCTCACTGGGTATGGGGTGGAGGATGGTTAAGCGAACTTGGATTTATTGATTTCGCTGGATCAGCTGCTATTCATACTGTTGGTGGTGTTGCTGCCTTAATTGGTGCACTAATATTAGGACCAAGAATTGGTAAATTCAACAAGGACAAGAATGGTAAAGTAGTAAAGGTTAACGCTATTCCTGGACATTCAATTACTCTTGGTGCTTTAGGATGCTTCATCCTATGGTTTGGATGGTATGGATTCAATGGAGCTGCTGCTGGAAGCCTACCAGAGCTTGGACAAATATTCGCTACTACTACTGTTGCTCCTGCTGTTGCTACATGTACTACATTGATTTATACATGGATTAAGAATGGTAAACCTGATGTTTCTATGTGCTTAAATGCATCACTTGCTGGTCTTGTAGGTATTACTGCTGGATGTAACTCAGTTGACATTGTTGGTGCTACCGTTATTGGTATTGGTTCAGGATTATTAGTTCCATTTGTTGTTTGGCTATTAGACTTCAAGCTACACATTGATGACCCAGTTGGAGCTGTTGCAGTTCACTGTGCAAATGGTATTTGGGGAACAATATGTGCTGGATTACTTGCAACTGGAAAATCTGCTCTTGGAGTTGATGGACCAATCTATGCTTTAATTCATGGTACAAGCTTTGCTGAAGGAATGAAGGTTCTTGGAGTTCAATTCCTAGGATTATTAACTATTATTCTATGGACTGTAGTATTAATGACAGCTACATTTATCATTATTAAGAAAACAATTGGATTACGTGCTTCTTCTGAAGAGGAAATTAAAGGACTTGACCTTACTGAGCATGGTCTTCCAAGCGCATATGCAGATTTCATGCCAGCTGTTGATAACCTAAATTATTCAGAAGCTATCGCAGTTACTGGTGATGTTCCTGTAGCTGAAGCTATACCAGTTCAACAAATGCCAGCATTTGAAGAACCAGTTATGGAGGCTTCAACTGAACCAACTGGTAAATTTACAAAGATTGAAATCATTTGTAAGGAAAGAATGCTTGAGGCATTAAAATCAGCTATGAATCAAATTGGAATTACTGGTATGACAGTATCTCACGTAATGGGATGTGGAGTTCAAAAGGGTCAACCTGAGTACTATCGTGGAGTTCCTATTGAACCAACATTATTACCAAAAATTCAAGTAGACATCGTTGTAGCTAATGTACCTGTTAGAAAGGTAATAGAAACTGCTAAAAATACTCTTTATACTGGTCATATTGGAGATGGAAAGATCTTCGTATACAATGTATTAAACGTTGTAAAGATTCGTACTGGTGAAGAAGGATTCGATGCTCTTCAAGATTCAGAGTAGATAAAATAATATAAATAAAAACTAAGGTGTGTCTTGGTTAAAAGACACACCTATAGTTGTATTTAAAGGAGATTTAAGTTATGTGTTCAATTATCGGATATGAAGGAAATATTATTAATGAAATAGATTTTAAAAAGGCTTTTGATGAGACCATATCAAGAGGACCTGATATGTCAAAAATTGTAACTTTAGAAAAGGGATGCTTAGGATTTCATAGACTTGCTATAATGGGTTTAAATGAAGCTGGTATGCAGCCATTTAATCTAGATAATAATTATTTAGTATGTAATGGTGAAATTTATGGATTTAGACCTATCAAAGAAAATTTAATAAAAAAAGGATATACATTCGCAAGTGATTCAGATTGTGAAATACTTCTTCCATTATATAAAGAATATGGAGTTGAAATGTTTAAACTATTGGATGCAGAATTTGCACTTATTATATATGATGCAAAACTTAAAACATATATTGCTGCAAGAGATCCAATTGGAATTAGACCTCTTTTCTATGGTTATGATAAGGAAAATAATATTGTTTTTGCCTCAGAAGCTAAGAATTTAGTATCAATTTGTGAAAATGTTCTTCCATTTCCTCCAGGACACTACTATCTAAAAGGTGAGTTTATATGTTATAATGATATTACAAAGGTTGATAAGGTTATTGATGATGACTTAGAAACTGTTTGTAAAAATATTCATGATAAGCTAGTTAAAGGTATTGAAAAAAGACTTGATGCAGATGCACCTCTAGGTTTCTTACTTTCAGGAGGTCTTGATTCATCTTTAGTTTGTGCAGTTGCAACTAAATTATTAAAAAAGCCTATTAAGACATTCTCTATCGGAATGAATACTGATGCTATCGACTTAAAATATGCCAAAGAGGTTGCAGATTATATTGGAAGTGAGCATCATGAAATAATCATTACTAAGGACGATGTTTTAAATGCTCTAGAAACTGTTATTAAGGCATTAGGGACATATGATATAACAACAATAAGAGCTAGTATTGGAATGTATTTAATATGCAAGGCAATCCATGAAACTACTGATGTAAGAGTTCTTCTTACAGGTGAAATATCAGATGAATTATTTGGTTATAAATATACTGATTTTGCACCAAATGCAGAAGCTTTCCAGCTTGAATCTGTAAAAAGAGTAAAAGAACTTTATATGTATGATGTATTAAGAGCTGATAGATGTATATCTGTAAACTCACTTGAAGCTCGTGTACCATTCGGAGATTTAGACTTTGTTAATTACGTAATGAGCATTAATCCTGAAATGAAAATGAACAAATATAATATGGGAAAATACCTATTAAGACATGCCTTTGAGGGTGATTATCTTCCTCACAGTATTTTAATGAGAGAAAAGGCAGCCTTCTCTGATGCTGTAGGTCATAGTATGGTTGACTACCTAAAGGAATATGCTGAGGAAATGTACTCTGATAGTGAATTTAATCGCTTAAAGGATACATTTGATGGTGTAAAGCCTTTTACAAAGGAATCACTTCTTTATAGACAAATATTTGAAAAATACTATAAAGGTCAAAGCAAAATGATTGTCGATTATTGGATGCCTAATAAAGAATGGGAAGGATGTAATGTTAACGACCCTTCAGCTAGAGTATTATCAAATTATGGAAATAGTGGAAAATAAAAAGGAGATTATAATATGTTTAATACGATTCATGAAGAATGTGGAGTATTTGGAATATTTGAAAATAAAACATCCCAAGTTGCCTCTTCTACATATCTAGCACTATATTCACTACAACACCGCGGTCAAGAGAGCTGCGGTATTGCTGTTTGTGATGATGGTGTCTTTACACATTATAAGGGTGATGGACTAGTAAATGAGGTATTTAATAAGGATACCCTAAAAAAGCTCGGTACAGGAAACATTGCTATAGGACATGTTAGATACTCAACAACTGGTGGTAAAAACATAAATAATATTCAACCACTTGTTGTAAGACATATAAAAGGAAATTTAGCTATAGCTCACAATGGTAATCTAACTAATGCCGAGGAATTAAGACAATCTCATGAGCTTAAAGGTGCTATATTCCATGGTACCTCTGATACCGAATCAATAGCCTATTCTATTGTAAATGAGAGATTAAAATCACCTTCAATTGAAACAGCTATCGAAAAAGCTATGTATAAAATTAAGGGTGCCTACTCTTGTGTTGCTATGAGTGCAACAAAGCTTATTGGCTTCCGTGATCCAAATGGATTTAGACCATTATGTATTGGAGAACTTCCTGATGGTGGATATGTTATCGCAAGTGAATCTTGTGCAATAGATTCTATAGGAGGAAAATTCTTACGAGATGTAGAGCCTGGAGAAATCATTGTAATAAGCTCAAATGGACTAAGTTCAATAAAAACTCATTGTGGTCACAAATCTCATTTATGCGTATTTGAATTTATCTACTTTGCACGACCAGATTCAGTAATTGATGGTGCAAGTGTTCATGCAGCAAGAATCCGTGCTGGAGAATTTTTAGCCAAGGAAAGTCCTGTTGATGCTGATATTGTAATAGGTGTTCCTGACTCAGGACTTGACGCAGCCCTAGGCTTCTCACGTCAAAGTAAAATTCCTTATGGTATAGGATTTATAAAAAATAAATATATAGGTCGTAGCTTTATCGCACCTGATCAAAATCAACGCGAGGATGCAGTTAAAATTAAATTAAATGTGTTAAAGGAAAATGTATGTGGAAAAAGAGTTGTAATGATTGATGATTCTATCGTTCGTGGAACAACAAGTGCTAGAATTGTTAAATTATTAAGAGCTGCCGGTGCTAAAGAGGTTCATATGAGAATATCCTCTCCTCCATTCAAGCACCCATGCTACTTTGGTACCGATGTCGATTCAGAAGAAAATCTGATTGCTTGTAAATATGATACTGTTGAAGAAATCGCAAAGCAAATTGGAGTTGATTCTCTTGCATATTTATCAATAAAAGCTGCCCACAAGCTCGCACCAAATTCAAAATGTGGATTCTGTGATGGATGCTTCTCTGGAAAATATCCTGTAAAGATTCCTGAAAATACTGAAAAAAATAAATTTGAAGAAAAAATACAAAAAGTCTAGTTTTCACTAGACTTTTTTTTAACTAAATAATGATTATTCTACACTATTTTCGTTTGTATAATTTCTAATCTCTTCTAATGTCTCGTCAATTCCAACATCAATATTAGATTCATCATTATATACCTTCAAATAAAATGCCTTAAAGGTCTCTTCTCCTACTATTTGAATAATAAGAATACACACCTTATTCATAATATCAAATTTTTTAAGCGCAAAGTTAGTTAAGCTTGCTTTGGCCTTATTAACACCACTTTTTATAGCATTCCCAATGCTATTCCAAAATTTGTTTTTATTCTTTTCAATAGGGCTTTCCTCTACAACAGACTTCTTTTCTGTTAATCCCATAATAGTTGCGATTGTTAATTTACCCTTTAATGCTTTAGTAATTAATCCATCATTAAGCTTTTCCTCAATATTGTTTCCAACAGTTTTGACTAGCTTAACAAGCTCATCAATACTAAGCTCAAAAACAGGACTTTTACTTTTAGGGAAAAATATCAAAGCTATATCATTTATTAGCTTAAAGGCTACATCCTTACAAACTACAAAGTTTGATTTATCAGAAGTTTTCATTATTTCTAAATAATCACTAATAGCCTCATCTAAAATCAATTTACCAGTTTCCTCACTAACTTTTGCTTTAGATTTAATCATAAAATTTTTATTTTTAGTAGAAAGCTTTAGAATTAAAAAAACAATACCAAAAAGGATAGCTGATATAGCTATACCTATAAAAAACAATATTATTAATGTGTAATCAATATTGAAAATTCCTATTTTTAATAATCCCATACTTCATACTCCTATAACAATATAATATTACTTATCCATTATTCCTGCAAGCTTTAATAAATATATTGCATTTCTTGTCTTACTAACCCCATCATGAATCTTATAATCAAACATAATCTTATCATCTACATAGTGTTCTAGGAAATGATAATTCTTAACTCCTTCTATTTGACATAGCTCAAAATCATGTGTAGTTATAATAGCATTAATATTCTTTCTATTAAGCTTTGAAACAACAGCCTTTGCACCCTCTAATCTATCGATAGTGTTAGTTCCCTTGAATATTTCATCTATTAATACTAATAGCTTATCATTGTCATTAATAGCATTTACTATTTCCTTTATTCTCAAAATTTCTCCATAGAAGGTAGAAATACCATTTGATACATCATCAGTTACCTTCATTGAAGTATATAGCTTATATAAATCGGCATTAAATGAGCTTGCACAAACCATTCCACCGGCTTTAAACAATAGATAATTGATACCTATTGTTCTCATAAATGTCGTTTTTCCACTCATATTAGAGCCTGTTACAATATTTAAGCCCTTAAATTTGAAATCATTTGGTATTGATATATCCTCTTTTATTAATGGATGGTATAATCCCTCAAATTCAAAACTATCAGTAACATGTGGTAGTGCTACCTTTTCCTTTACAATCGGTAATATTGATAGTGATAATAAACCCTCCATTTCACCAACTGCGCTTACTATCTCTTTTAGTGATTCTGCACCTTTTTTTTGCCATCTTATATAAAAATAAGAAACAAAGGCATCAATACTAAATAACCCATCAAAAATAAGCTGAAAAATAATATTATTACTACTTGATACCAAATTATTGATAATATTAAATTTCTTAAGCTCACGCTTATTTTCATTTGTTAATTTAGCCTTTATATCATTTAATTTAGACGATTTAAAGCTTTTATTATTAATATAGCTAATAATACTACCATAGCCATTAAATAGCTTATTAATAGGAACTAAATTACTACTTATTTCTCTTATATTACTACTTACAAATACAGTTAGTAAAAAATTAATAAAAACTATAATAGGTATCATTACGTATGGAATAACCTTAGGCAAGGATAAAATAATAGTAGCTACTACAGCTATTACTCCTAGAGTAGCTATATATATTCCATACTTCTTTTCACTAACCTGATTAGAAATATTTAAAAGCGCATTGTCCATTGATTTAGGTCTATTATCATTTGATTTCTTATTATATTCTCTTAATAATGCCTCAAGCTCAATATGAGACTCTATATCATTAGATAGCTCTAATACTGCCTCTTGATTAAGGATGATTTCCTCTTTAGTAACATCACTATCCTTAAGTAAAAGAGCTAACGCCCTTCTACCATAGCCTGTTTTTCCTACATTAAGATATTGATATAAGGATGAAGCGCCATATAAATCAAGATCAGTTTGATAATATGCGTTTTCATCTAAAAACTCCTGTCCCTTATCCTCAAAATGCTTCCAGTTATCATTAGTTCTACTATCATAATCCTGTATTACTGCAAGCTTAAATAAAGTATTATCTAATCTATGATATAACTTATAATGAATTACTACAAATATGATAAAAGCTATTAAAGCTAAAGCCATTAATGGATAATATACATAATATAATACTTTAACTTTATTATAGCTTGCAAGTATTAAAAATACGATTGTTAAAACAAAGCCGATTAGCCTTAATACTGCAAAAATAGTTGTCTTTCTTCTTAAAGCTAGCTCATCGTTTTCATATTTATTTTTTAAATCTTTTATACTATCCTTCAATATTTTCACCCCTTAGTGAATCTAATATTTCACTCATTAAATATCCTCTATTTAATAAATACTTTTTTAATCTATTAAGCTTATTGTCCTTATAAAGCTTTAATTGTCTTTTTATAAGCTTATCTAAAGCCTCATAATATATGTCATAATCCATATTTTTAATAGCTTCTTCAATATCTAATTTTAAATTAGCTGCCTTATATTCAATCATCTTTATTCCATACCCCTGTCTAGATAAATATAAAACATATTCAGAAGCATATAGCTTATCATCTATTATTTTATTTTCCTTTAATTTTTCAATAGTAAGATTTATATCATCATTAGAATACCCATGCTTAACTAAATTATCACATACTTGGCTCGTTGCCTTAAGGGAACTTCCTATATATTTTAAAGCTTGGTTATAACAACTAAAATAGGATTCATCACTAGATAAATTATTTAATATATCCTTATCTACTTCTTTGCCCTTTACTAAACGATATTTTAATACGGTATCCTCTGATACATTAATAATTGTACCATTTATAAATATAACCGTATAACCATTTTTATTTTTTAATAAATCCTTTACTATAATTTTATCTGTGTCTTCTAAGACTTTCAATTCCTTCATAATTACCTGCAACTTCCTTAGTTTGGGTTATAAATGTGAAGGCTTTTTGATCCACCTCTTTAACCCATTCACTTAATCTATAGGATTCATTCTTATCCAACGTACAAATAACCATCGTTTTTTCTTCTTCAGTATATCCACCTCTAACATCACAAAATGTTACACCTCTATCGATTTTATTATAAATCATATCTCTTATCTCTAAAGGCTTGGTAGTTATAATATAGGCTGTTCGTCTTGATTTAGCATTAGAAGCAATAAAATCTACAATATATCCTACTGCAATTACATTTATAATTCCATAAACAACCATTTCTATATCATAAGCACCAGAAGATGAAAAAAATCCACCTATCAAAATAATAATAGTATCCGTACAATAAATTGATACTGAATACGGAATATGAAAATATTTAGTTAAGGCTTTTTGTACAACATCCATTCCACCTGTTGTTCCATTATTTCTAAAACAAATACCAAGACCAACTCCTAAAAACAAGGCTCCTACGACACAAGCTACAAAATACTTTGATTGTACCTCACCAGACCTAAAGAAAAAATTAGAATCAAATAATTTTTCGAATATTCCTTCAATAGCTGGAAATGTTATAGTCGCAATAACTGTTTTATAAAAGAATTCACGTCCTAGAATAAATAATCCTATTAGTAGTAAAATACCATCTACTATATAAAGAAACGCCCATGTAGGAATAGGAATATAATCCTTCACTATAATAGATATACCTGTTGTACCACCATTTACTAAATTTGTTGGCTTATAAAAGAAATAATAAGCAATTACCATCAATAATACACCAAATACAATCCATAATGATTGAATAATATGTTTTTTCATTTTAACACCCTGCATTATATTTTAAATATGCTGTAATGAATTCATCAATATTTCCATCCATTACACTTTCTATATTTCCGGTTTCATAATTAGTTCTATGATCCTTTACCATCGTATATGGGCAAAATACATAGCTTCTAATTTGGGAACCAAAGCCTATATCCATTTGTTCTCCCTTAAGCTTTTTAATTTCCTCTTCTTGTTTTCTTATTTCTAATTCAGCAAGTTTAGATTTTAAAAGCTTCATACATATATCCTTGTTTTTTATTTGACTTCGTTCATTTTGGCATGAAACTACTATGTTAGTTGGAATATGAGTAATACGAACCGCTGAGTAGGTTGTATTTACGCCCTGTCCTCCAGGTCCTGATGAACAAAAGGTATCAATTCTTAAATCCTCATCATTAATAACAATATCATTATTATCATCAATTTGAGGAGCAACATCACAGGATACAAATGATGTTTGTCTCTTTCCGGCTGCATTAAACGGTGATATACGAACAAGTCGATGTACGCCTCTTTCACCCTTTAATAGTCCATATGCAAATTTACCAGATATTTGCATAGTTACACTTTTAATACCAGCATCCTCTCCAGGAAGATAATCAATTAGTTCTAGCTTAAATCCCTTACGCTGTGCATATCTTGTATACATTCTATATAGCATTAAGGCCCAGTCCATAGACTCTGTACCTCCAGCACCTGGGTGAAGTTCTAGTATAGCATTACAATTGTCATATTTTCCACCTAATGTTACCTTAACCTCAAGCTCGTTAAGATTATTATTTAAACTAATAATTTCTTCCTCTAGTAAAGCTAAAGCATCAGGATCTAAGCTTACCATTTCATCTAACTCTAAAATATCTTGATAAGCATTTAGAACTCTATTATAGTCTTCGATAGATTCACGTAGATTATTACTTTCACTCATTATTTTTTGCGCTCTATTTGAATCTAACCAAAAATCTGGTTCTGATATAAGCTTTGTAAGCTCATCTAATCTAGGCTTTTTCTCTTCAATTTTAAGAGCAATATACATATCAGCTATCTTTTGTTTAAACATAGATAGATATTTATTTATTTCATAACGCTCCATAAATCTTCCTCCTAAATATGATAAAAAGCCCTATAAGAGCTTTTTAACGTCCGCAGCAATATTTATATTTCTTTCCACTTCCACAAGGACATAAATCATTTCTACCAATCTCCTTACGAGCATTGATAACAGGAGCTGCCTTACGAGAATCATCACCTGCTTGGTTTGTGACTAATCCCTTTTGTGGATCTTCATGTTGAACCTCAACTCTAATCTTAGTACGAACTAAATATCTTAATACATCCTCATTGATATCAGAAGTCATCTTATTAAATGTCTTTAAACCTTCAGCCTTGTAAATAGTTAAAGGGTTTTGTTGTCCATATGATTGTAAACCAATTCCTTGTCTTAAACCAGACATCTTATCAATATGTGAAGTCCAATGCTGATCTACAACACGTAACACGATATATTTAACAAAACCATTAAATGCATCATCTGGGAATAGCTTACGCTTTTCATCAAGCTCTTTTTTAGCAACATCAAATAAATAATCTCTAATTTCATTTTCATCTAATGTTTTAAGCTTTTCAACATCTACAGAGTTATCACCATAATATTTTACATTAAATGCATCCGCAATACCTTGGTCATCAATGTTAAACTTATTACGTCCAACCTCTTCCATGTATCTATCACAAATTTGGTCAATACCTTCCTTCATCATCTTATAGGCCATTTCTTCAATGTTTTCACCCTTAATGATTTGCATTCTTTGACCATATAATAATTCACGTTGTACACGAATAACGTCATCGTATTTTAATACATTCTTACGTGAATCGTAGTTAGCACCCTCAATTCTAGTTTGAGCTTGTGTCATAACCTTAGTAAACATTCTACTTTCAAGAGGCTTTGTTTCATCACCCTCAGAATTTAATGATACCGCAAACTGAAGCTTATTTTTAAATGAATCTCCAGCAAATCTTTCAAGTAATTCATCCTCACAAGATGTATAGAATCTTGAGAATCCAGGATCTCCTTGACGTCCTGAACGTCCTCTTAGCTGATTATCAATACGTCTTGATTCATGACGCTCAGTTCCAAATACACATAATCCACCTAAGGCCTTAACCTCATCATTAATCTTAATGTCGGTACCACGTCCAGCCATATTTGTTGCGATAGTAATTGCTCCAAGTTCACCAGCGTGCTCAACAATTTCAGCTTCTCTTTCGTGATTTTTAGCATTTAATACCTCATGCTTTAATCCTAGTGCTTGAAGCTTTCTAGAAAGCATTTCAGATGTATCAACTGATACAGTACCAATTAGTATTGGTTGCCCCTTTTCATGACGTGCTTTAACCTCTTCGATTAAAGCATTCCACTTATATTCAGCCTTTAAGAATAAATAATCTGGTGCATCTATACGTTGAATTGGTCTATTTGTTGGGACCTCAACAACATACATATTATAAATATCTCTAAATTCTTCTTCCTCTGTCTTTGCAGTTCCGGTCATACCAGAAAGTTTATGATACATTCTAAAGAAATTTTGATATGTAATAGTCGCAACAGTAACCATTTCCTGTTTAATTTCTACACCCTCTTTAGCCTCTATAGCTTGGTGTAATCCATCATTATATTGTCTACCCTTTAAAATACGTCCTGTAAATGAGTCAACAATTAATACTTCTCCATCTTGAACTACATATTCTACTTGATTATGGAATATATAGTTAGCTTTTAATGCATTATTAATTCTATGTACTAAATTAACGTTATCTAAATCATATAGATTCTTAATATTAAAATTCTTTTCTGCAGCCTCAATACCATGGTTAGTTAATTGAATTGTCTTACTTTCAAGGTCAATTTCATAATCCTCTTCTGTAAGTTTTTTAACAAATTTATCAACCATTGTATAAATTTTAGGACTATCCTTAGATCCACCAGAAATAATAAGTGGTGTTCTTGCCTCATCAATTAAAACTGAGTCAACCTCGTCAATAATAGCTGTATTAAGTCCTCTTTGTTGTACTAAGGAATCCTTATCACGAGCCATATTATCTCTTAGGTAGTCAAATCCTAATTCACTATTTGTTGAATATAAAATATCACAAGCATAAGCCTCTTGTTTTTGTTGTTGAGTTAATTCTCTTAAATTTAAACCAACAGTAAGTCCAAGCCAACGGAATAAATCTCCAATTTCTCCATTAACCTCACGTCCAGCAAGATATTCATTGACAGTTACAATATGAACACCTTTTCCTTCCAATGCATTTAAATATGCAGGCGCAACGGCAGTAAGGGTTTTACCTTCTCCTGTACGCATCTCCGCAACATTTCCTCCATGAAGAATAATTCCTCCGACAATTTGAACAAAGAATGGCTTTTTATGAATAACACGACTTGCAGCCTCACGAACAACGGCATAAGCTTCTGGTAATATATCATCTAAAGTTTTCCCATTTTTAAGTAATTCCTTAAAATAAGGAGTTTTTGCTTGAAGCTCTTCATCAGAAAGCTTTTGCATCTCCTCATCATAATTCATTACTAATTGGGCTATCTTTTTGCATCTTTTTAATTCTTTTAATCCTGAATCAAATAATTTTTTAAACATATTAATCTTCCTTTTTTGGTATATGTATACTATATAATAATACTATATTTTTAAAATTTATGCAATGAGATTAAAACTTTAAGTACTAAATACTTTTTAATTTATATTAATTTTAATAAATAAATGATTAGTATTAATCATTTTTATTAATCCATTCATAAATTTCTTTGATAAATTATAACAAATTCCAAAAAGTCTATAAACCTCTATATTACTAAAGATTTTGTTTTCCTTACTCTACGAAAACGTCAATTTTGCACAAATAAATGCATATTAACAAAATATTGTTTTTAAATATCTATTTCTAATAATACTGGACAATGATCAGATCCATATACATCCGTTAATATATCAGCCTTTGTAATCCTACTTCCAAGTATTTTAGATACTAAAAAGTAATCTATTCTCCAGCCTATATTCTTTTCTCTTGCAAAGAAACGATAGCTCCACCATGAATACTTAACAATATTTTGATTCATAAATCTAAATGTATCTATAAAGCCTTCATTTAAAAGCTCTGTTAATTTAGTTCTTTCCTCAATAGTATATCCGGCATTTCTTTCATTTGATGTAGGATTTTTTATATCTATAGGATTATGAGCTACATTTAAATCCCCACAATAAATAACTGGCTTTTTATTATCTAAGGATTTTAAATACATTCTCATATCATCCTCAAATTGCATTCTATAATCTAATCTTTTAAGTTCTTCCTGACTATTTGGTACATAGCATGTTACTAAATAAAAATCATTATATTCTAAGGTTATGATTCTTCCTTCATCATTATACTTACCATTCATACCATATGAAACACTAAGTGGCTTATGCTTTGTATAAAGCAATGTACCACTATAGCCTTTTTTTATAGCACTATTTAAGAATGCATAATACCCGTCTATACTGATATCTAATTGTCCTTCTTGCATTTTTGTTTCCTGAATGCAGAAAAAATCCGCATCAATAGATTTAAAAAATTCATCAAAATTTTTTTGCTTAATGGCTCTAAGACCATTAACATTAAAGCTAATAAATCGCATATTTCATACCTCTCAAACCGATTATACCATACTTTAATATAATATTAAATTCGATTTATATTTATAACCTTAGCTCCCTCTAATATATCTCCATAATGGTTAATAGAAATAACTATTTTGTCCTTAGTATTTTCATTTATTAAACTAATTATTTTTTTTGCAGTAACTGGATCAATTTTAGAATTCATTTCATCTAAAAACACTACCTTTGTATCCCTTGCGATTATTCTAGCAATATTAAATAATGCTAACTCTCCAGATGAATAATTACTACTAATTAAAGGTTCATCTAAATTAGTTATATATTGAAGTCCTACCTTATCTAAGGCCTCTCTTACAGTATCCTTATTTATTCTTTTATCATTTAGTCTAACTTCATCAAGAATGCTTCCATCACTAAAGAATGGCTCCTGATATACTATTGAAAACAAATTACTTCTTGCTTCATCTGATAAATCATAAGAAGGCACATCTCCTATTAGTACTTCACCAGATGTTGGCTTAATTAATCCCATCGCAAGCTTCATTAGTGTCGATTTTCCAGCACCTGACGGACCTTGAAACGCTACTTTTTCGCCATTATTAACTACTAAATTAAAATTCTTAATAACTAACTTATCATTATATCCAAATGATACATTGTCAAATGATATATTAATTCCTCTAACCTCATTAATATTCTTTTTATCATCCTTAGGAATCTTAAAGAACTGATTAATTCTTTTTACTGAGGCAAGACTTTTTTGAATAGTTTGAATTTCCATTCCTAATGCCTCAATAGGTGTAAACAAATCAGTTATTAAGGAAATTGATGAAATAATCATACCAATACTCATTCCAAATATATTATGATTAAATCCACTAATTAATAATATAGAGACAACAACAATATTTCTAACTATCTGCATAACTGGTGAAAATATAGCATCATATAAATTACTAGCCTGTGCTGTTTTAAAATGATTTTGTAAAATTAATGAATATTTATCCTTAGAATAATTTTCTGCCTTATTTACCTTTATTTGTTCAATGTTTTCAACATTTTCTAATAATACCTTATTAACATTACCTTCTAATGACTTAGTTTTTAATTGAGCCTTCATCATTCTTTTCCTTACGAATGAAGTAAATAAAATTAAAATAGGCATTATTGCTAAAACAATGGCACCAAATAACCAACTATAAATAAATATAGTAACAACTATTCCAAGCATTTTAAAAAAATCAGTGCAAATATTAACTATTCCTGAGGTAAATAATTCATTAATAGAATTAACATCATTATTAAAATAAGCCTCTAAAGTTCCTGAATCAGTATTAACAAGCGAATTATAATCAATCTTATGTACATGACTCATCATATTACATCTTAGCTTAGCTGTAATATCCTGGCTTGTAGAAAGCATTATAACATCCTTTATAAAGGTAATTATACCTATTAATAAATACATTAGTGCATACACTATAGAAAAGATAATTAATATTCTTATTTTAGAATTACCTATCGCATCATCAACTATTATTCTTAGAATTTGAGCAGGTGCTAAAGATAACACGGTAACTAATAAAATCATAAACAATATTAGAAATGCTTTAAATTTATGTTCTTTAAAATATAATAATATTACTTTACTAACAGTCATATTAAGCCTCCATTAATTCCTTGAAGGATTTATCTATAATTAAATTATCATATGTATCAAATAATGATTTATTATCATTTATATATACTATTTTTGTAGCTTCCTTTAATATCTTTCTATTATTAGATACTAATATAACTATACTATCCTTATATCCTTTAAGCTTATCAATCATTTTTTCTGCAAGTGCTGGATTAACACTTTGAAATGGATCATCAAGCAATATTAGCCTACAATCTGGATATAAGGCTCTAGCCATTTGTAATCTACGCTGTTGTCCTCCGCTTATATTTGCATTAGTATGAGATAGCATTGCATCTAAGCCTCCTATTTCCTCTAAATCTTCATCTAGAGCTGATACTTTTAAGGCTTTTTCAAGACTACCCTCTCTATTAAGTACAATGTTATTTTTTACTGTATCTGAAAATAAAGCTACATCGGTTGCACAGTAAGTAATATATTGTTTAGGATTATATGGAAAATCCTTTACCTCATGAAGTCCTAAAAGAGCACTTCCCTCATATTGATATAATCCAGATAAAGCTCTTAGTAAGGTGGTTTTACCACATCTAACTCTTCCACACACTCCAATGATCTCACCTTTTTTTGCTTTAAAGGAGATATTTGATAGTTTAAATCCGCTATTATATTGATATGATAAATTATTAACTACTAAATAATTATCCTCTAATTGATAATCATTAGTATTATCCTCTGGAATAACTAAATAATCCCTACATCGTACCCAAGAAACCTTAAATGCTTGATATGCATTAAAAAGCTTTCCTACCTTACCAGCCTTTTTTGCAACCAAGCCATAGGTTGTGATAAATGCTGATAAAGCTCCTATAGTATAGATACCTGATGTATCATTTATTACCTTCATTCCACCAAAATACACAATAATTCCAAGTCCACACATTCCAATACAGTGGTATAGTGGCTCTAAGCTACTTTGAAACAAAAGTGCAATCAAATTTTTCTTTTTTAAAATTTTAACTGAAGCCTCATAATCTTCATAATATGAATCACTACATCCAAATCCGCGATAGTTTAATTCATTATTTAATCTAGTTAATGTGATATCCTTATTTTTAGATAAATATTCCTTATATTCCTTATTACGCTTATATACTATCTTTTTCATATACTGTGAAGCTAATATAGACAAAGCTATAAAGGGTAAAGAAAATAATGATAATTTCCAATCACTTATAAACATCATTGTAATATATCCTAATAAAAGCACAAAGGTATCAAAGCATTCGGTTGTCATTTTTCTTATTCCCTCAGTTGTATCATATATATCGGATAAATTTCTATTTAAAATATCACCAGTGTTATTTAAAGCAAAATAATTTAAATCCTTAGAAAACAGATTTTCTAAGCTTACCTCTCTCATTTTTAAAGACATTTTATTTCCAAATACTCTGACTAAATATCTCTTACAAAAACGATTTATTTGAACGAAAATAACTAAAGAAAAAAAGATAATACAATACCTTTTTACTATCTTAAAATCCATACTATTAAGCGAATCAATAGTACGTCCTTCTAATACTGGAATAAGACACATAAGACCATTAAATAATAAAGCCGTAATACACATCGGAATAACAATATGTAAATTTTCTTTAAAATAAGTTCTAATTTTACTATAATCCTTCTTTTTCATCATTAATACCTTCAAACTTTATCTTACGATATCTTTTACTTTCCATATATACCTTATATATTAATTCATCTAGATGATCTAATTCTTCTTTTGTTAAAACCTTAAATATAGCATTATAAAACTCTATTTCTTCATTTTTTTCAGTTTCTTTAATGCTATAGGCTAAATTTAATGGCTTAATTATTTTTTTTCTTAAATCTGTTGAATCGCTTAATACCTCAATATAATTTTCAGAAGCTAATTTCTTTACCATTCTTGTAACTAATGCCTTATCTACATTTAAATATGAAGCAATATCCTTTAGGGATAATCCTTCATTATGCTTAGTTGTATATCTAACTAATTCAAATTCATTATTATTTAAATTATTATTATTTTTTTTATTCTTGTAAAGCATCATATTTCTAACTATTTTAGTAATATTTCTTCCATCCATATGTATTTCCTCCGATTAGTTGACTTATCAACTATATTATAACTCATTTAGTTGACTAGTCAACCATTAATTAAAAAATTATAGAAGAATATTAATATTTACTTACGAATAGCTTTCAATAAATAAAAAAAACCTACTTAATTTAATAAGTAGGTCATTTTTTTATTTATTACTTTAATTCTGCAAAGTACTTAATAGTTCTAACCATTTGGCTAGTATATGAATTTTCATTGTCATACCAAGCTACAACTTGAACTTGAGTATTTCCATCTTCCATTACTGTTGCCATAGTTTGAGTTGCATCAAATAATGAACCATAACGCATTCCAATAATATCAGATGAAACGATTTGTTCTTCATTATATCCAAATGATTCAGAAGCTGCTGCCTTCATAGCTGCATTGATTTGTTCAACAGTTACAACACCCTTAACAACTGCAACTAGGATTGTAGTTGATCCTGTAGGTACAGGAACTCTTTGAGCTGAACCAATTAATTTTCCATTTAATTCAGGAATAACAAGTCCGATAGCCTTAGCTGCACCTGTTGAGTTAGGAACGATATTAACAGCTGCTGCACGAGCACGTCTGAAATCTCCCTTTCTATGAGGTCCATCTAGTACCATTTGATCTCCTGTATAAGCATGGATTGTTGTCATAATACCACTTTGAATTGGTGCTAACTTATTTAATGTATTAGCCATAGGTGCTAAACAGTTAGTTGTACAAGAAGCTGCAGAAATGATTGTATCTTCAGCTGTTAAAGTCTTTTCATTTACACTATAAACGATAGTAGGTAAATCCTTTCCAGCAGGTGCTGAAATAACTACCTTCTTAGCTCCAGCATTAATATGAGCTTGAGCTTTTTCCTTTGAAGTATAGAATCCTGTACACTCTAATACTACATCAACACCGATTTCTCCCCAAGGAAGCTCTGCAGCATTTGCCTTAGCATAAATAGTAATTTCTTTACCATTTACAATGATAGAATTTTCAGTTGCTTCAACTGTTCCTTCATATCTTCCTTGTGATGAATCATACTTTAATAAGTGAGCTAACATTGCAGGGCTTGTTAAGTCGTTAATTGCAACTACTTCATATCCCTTTGCTCCGAACATTTGTCTAAATGCAAGACGTCCAATACGTCCAAAACCATTAATGGCTACTCTTACTGACATTTTTTTTCCTCCTAATTTTGTAGATATCATTTTAATTTTTATTAAATATCTTTTACTAATATAATAATATCACTTTTAAAATCAAAATACAACTTATAAATTAATCGACAGCATATAACAAAACTATGTAAACGTTTTTATTATAATAAAAATGGAAGGTGATTTTAAAATGAGTTTTATTCCTATCGTTTTAGAACAATCAAAGAATGGTGAAAGGAGCTACGATATTTATTCAAGATTACTAAAAGAAAGGATTATTTTTTTATCTGGAGAAATAAATGACGCTTTAGCCTCTTTAGTTGTATCAGAGCTATTATATCTAGACAGTATATCAAGTGATGATATATATCTATATATCAATTCTCCAGGTGGGAGCATAAATGCTGGGATGGCAATATATGATACCATTAATTATATTTCCTCAGATGTCTCAACAATATGCATAGGAAGTGCAATGAGTATGGGAGCATTTTTACTTGCATCAGGAAAAAAAGGTAAACGCTATTCTTTAAAAAATGCTGAAATTATGATCCATCAGCCATATAGTGGTATTGAAGGAGTAATTACAGATATTAATATTCATACGAAAAGATTACTAAGAACTAAAGAAAATATATACAATATATTATCCTTAATAACTAATAAGCCATTTAAAGAAATTGAGCATGACTGCGAGAGAGATAATTTTATGTCTCCTATTGAAGCATTAAATTACGGATTAATTGATGAAATATTAGAAAAAAAACCATCAAAATGATGGTTTTTTAAT